>JAUNAY010000053.1:0-6105 GCA_030527385.1 Fusobacterium sp.
CTTTCTAAACTTTTATCATCTATAAATCTCATTCACGCTCACCCACTACATCAATGACTTTCATTTTTAATTTATCTTGTAAAAGTTCTCTGAACTTTTCCTTTGGAAATTCATAACCAAGAGGAGAGCGAGGATTACATGTTACAAAAAGAAGATTTATACTATTCATAACTCTCAGCTCTACATTACTTGCTGCTAATTTTCTTAAAGTTAAGAAATCTGCAAAAACCCTTGTTCCATCTTTTGCTATCAGTGTTAGTTTTTTAAAATTACCTCTATTTTTTATTAAAATCTCTACAAATTTTTTAGTAATAGCTCCCCTAACAGCTATTATCTGGATTTTATCATTAAGATAATTCTTTATTTCTTCATTTGACTCTAAAGGTCCCATTCCCTCTAAAGTTTTTACTTCTCCATTATTATATATAATACCAACTCTAGCTCTTTCAAAAATTTCATCTATCTCTTCTTTTATTGTAGAACTTTCTATCTCTGGTAAATTTAATAAAGAAACTGTATTAGCTGTTTCATCTATCACTTTTCCCATATCTAAAGATAGAGCAGCACCAGTAGATAAAATTGTAGCATCTGTTACATCGCTCATAGCACTTCCCTTTCTACTTAGAGCTCCGTCAACTATTGAAAGTTCACTTCCAAAATATTCCATTATATCCAAAATCTTTTTTATTTGAGCATTATAAGATGGTCCAGCTATATCCACATACCCTGCCGAAATAGCTCTCACTATAACAATGTCCCCCATTGGGGTTGAGAAATCTGTGGTATACAAAATCTCTTTTGTAATGTCACAGTTTCTCAAACAATCTCTAGCAGTAGCTATAATAGTCCCTTGATTGACATATATTCTAGGTTTATGAGTATTAGTCACTACGTCTGTATCCTCTCCATCTCTTCCAATAGAAGTTAAAGCTATTGTTTTTTTCATTCCAATATCTTCTATTAGTTTATTTAAGACAGTAGTTTTCCCTACATTCTTCTCCATACCTATTATTGACAATCTTTTATAATCTTTTAATAGACTATAAGTATTTACCATATCGCTACCCCTCAATTTTATATTAATTATTTTTCATTTCTTTTATGTCTTTCAAGTTCTTTTGGTTCAATTGCCATTGCTCCACCACTTAAAAGTTTTGAAACTCCTGTATTCATTTTGTGAGCTTTACAATCTTCACAATGACAATCTTGATGATATTCTTCTGGTTCTGTATAAGTAGTTATAACACCTTCAAAGTTTCTTAATACCACTTTATGTGGAGCTTGAGAAATTACATATTGAGGCATTACAGGAGTTTTTCCTCCTCCACCAGGCGCGTCTACAACAAATGTAGGTACTGCATATCCAGAAGTATGTCCTCTCAATCCTTCAATAATTTCAATTCCTTTAGAAACTGGTGTTCTGAAGTGTTCTAGTCCCATTGAAAGGTCACATTGATAAATGTAGTAAGGTCTTACTCTCATCTTAACTAATTCGTGAACTAATCTCTTCATTACGTGTACACAGTCATTGATTCCTCTTAATAATACTGATTGGTTTCCTAAAGGAATTCCTGCATCTGCAAGCATTTCACACGCTCTCTTAGATTCTGGAGTTACTTCTTTTGGATGGTTAAAGTGTGTATTTAACCAAATTGGATGATATTTTTTAAGCATTGCTACAAGTTCTGGAGTTATTCTTTGAGGTAGAACAACTGGAGTTCTTGATCCAATTCTTACTATTTCAACGTGAGGAATAGCTCTTAATTTACTGATGATATACTCTAAAGTTTCATCAGATACTAATAAAGCGTCTCCTCCTGATAGTAATACGTCTCTTACTTGTGGAGTTTTAGCTATATATTCAATAGCTTTGTCTATTCTTTCCATAGGCATTGCATTGTCACTTGCTCCAGCAAATCTTCTACGTGTACAGTGTCTACAATACATAGAACACATATCAGTTATTAGAAGAAGAACTCTATCTGGGTATCTATGAGTTAATCCAGGTACTGGAGAATCTTCATCTTCGTGTAATGGGTCTAATAAATCAGCTTCTGATTTATGAACTTCTTTTATTGTTGGAATAGCTTGCATTCTTACTGGGCAATGAGGATCATCAACGTCCATTAATGAGAAATAATATGGAGTAATTGCCATTCTTAAAGTTTCAAGAGTTTTTCTAACTCCTTCTTCCTCTTCAGGACTTAAATTTATATATTTTTTTAGATCTTCAAGAGTTTCTATTCTATTTCTTACTTGCCATTTCCAATCGTTCCACTCTGCATCTGTTACGTTTGGGAAAAACTTTGCTCTATTACTTACAGTGTTCATTATATCATCTCCTCTATTCAATAATACGTTTTAATTTCATATTTTTTTAATTTACATATAATTTCTTAATTAAACATATAGTTCGTTAAAGATTTCTCTTAAAACAGCACTTTCTCTTAATTCTTCAAGAGTTATTGCTGCGTGATCTTTAGTATATCCGTTTCCTACGATCATAGTAACGTCTTTTCCTACTCCTTCAGCTCCTAGAGCAGCTTTTGTAAATCCAGTAGCCATTGAGAAGAAGTATACAATTCCTAAATCTTTAACTGGAAGAATTGTTGACATTTCTGTATTAGCTACGTTTACACAGTTAATAGCCACATCTACTTCTTGTCCATCGTTAGCTTCTAATATAGCATTTAATACTTCGATAGGTTTTGTAGCATCTGCTATAACAATTCTTACTTTATCACTTACTCTTCTTAATAAAGCAGCTTCTTTTTCATTTCTTACAAGTCCAATTACTTTTCCAGTAGGTCCAACTCTTTTTACAGCTTCATATGCACAAAGCATTCCTGATTTTCCAGCTGATCCTAAAATTGCTACTGATTGACAAGGTCTAACTAATTTAGCAACTTGTGCTGGTGCTCCTGCTACATCTAGTGCTGCTAGAGCTAAAGTTTCTGGCATATCTTTTGGTAATACTGCATAAATTCCACTTTCAAATAATATTGCTTTTCCTTTAATTTCAACTCTGTCTATTTCAGGTTTAACATCAATAATTTCATCTATTCTTAATGGAGTTAATGATAAAGAAACAAGAGTTGCTATTTTATCCCCAACTTTTAGATCTGTTTTTCCTACTAAGTCGTCTCCAATTTTTTCAATAGTTCCGATTAGCATTCCACCTGATCCTGTAACTGGATTTTGCATTTTTCCCCTTTCTGCAACAATCTCTTTTATTTTAGCTTTAATTTTTTCTACATCGTGTCCTGCTTCTTCTTCAATTTGAGTAAAAGATGCAGAGTCAACGTTTAATGCTATTACATCTATTAATATTTCATTTGAATAAATTTCCATATTGTTATCTATTTTTAAAGCTGGTTGAGGTAAAACTCCTTTTGGTTCTATTACTCTGTGAGTTCCATATTTACATCCTTTTATCATTTGTTTCTCCTCCTTAATAATTAATTTTAAAGAATTTTTACAATATTTTAACTGACAGGTCGTATATTGTTTCTATTCTAAATTAAAATTTAATTTTTGTTTAATATTTTCTTAAGCTAACCCTAATATTTTTCTTGCTTCTGCTGGAGTTGCTATTTCTCTTCCTAGTTCCTTAGCAAGTCTTACAACTTTTTCTACTAATTCACCATTAGATTTAGCTAGCACTCCTTTTTCTATATATACATTATCTTCAAACCCTACTCTTACGTGTCCTCCCATAGTTATTGCAAGAGCTGCCATTGGAAATTCGTGTCTTCCAATTCCTGCTACTGTCCAAGTTGATCCTGCTGGGATACTTTCACTAATAAATACAAGATCTCTTGCACTTGCACTCATTTGTACACCTAGTACAAAATCAAAGTGCATTGGATATTTGATATACCCTTGTTTTGCATATTTTATTGCATAGTCTACCATACCTTTGTCAAATACTTCTATTTCAGGTTTTACCCCTCTTTCCATCATTATTTTTCCAAAGTTTTTAATAGTATTTTCTGTATTTGTAAATACTTCATCTCCTCCAAAGTTACAAGTTCCACAGTCTAGTGTTGCCATTTCTGGTCCTAATTCAGTAGGTTGTAATCTTTCAAGGTCAGTCATTCCAACTGCTCCACCAGTAGATGGTTGAATTATTGCATCAGGACATTTTTCTTTGATAGCATCTATACAAGCTTTAAATCTTTCTTTAGATTGAGTTGGAGTTCCGTCGTCTTCTCTTACGTGAAGATGAATTATTGATGCTCCCGCTTTATAAGCTGATTCAGCTTCTCTTACTATCTCTTCAACAGTATAAGGTACTGCTGGGTTATGTTCTTTAGTTACTTCAGCTCCACAAATAGCTGCCGTAATTATTAATTTTTCCATTTGTTTCTCCTTTCGCACAATACTTCTTTTTCTACTCTATTATTTTAATATCTACTTCTATTATTTATTTTTTCTTTGTTTATTTTTAGGAGTTACACAAGTTCCACTTGCTCTACATACAACGATTGGCTCTTCTAATACATCAGCTGCAGAATCATTGATGTCTGGTCTTGGAACAATTACTTTTCTTGCTTCAAAAACCATTTTTCTTGAGCTATTTCCTGTGCTTACTATTTCTCCTACTGCTTCAATAAAATCTCCAGCATATACAGGTGCCATAAATTCTACGTTGTCATAAGCTTTAAATAATCCTTCGTCTCCGTCCATTTGAATTAAAAGTTCTGTTGCAACGTCTCCAAATAGTTGAAGCATTCTCGCACCATCAACAAGATTTCCTCCATAATGTGCATCATGTGAACTCATTCTCATTCTGATCATTGATTTCATACTCATTTTTTTCCTCCTATCACTAACTTATAATTTCAAAAAAACAAAAAAGATGCAATGTGTTAATAGACATAGTTAAACTGTAAGCATGACTTATTCCTAAAGCTCTCAAGTCAAAATAGCTCTCCACAATTATAATTGTGACAGTTGTTACATATTAGTGTAACCCCCAAAGAAAAAGATCAATAAGCCACCTTTTTCTTTTCGGCAACTATGTCCTTCGTATGAAGCATTGAGCGCTTCTTCTCTTAGCATCTCCATACTACCCCCATAAATGCACCTCTATTTTTATAATCAATAGTAATATTTAGTTGTCTCTTGCGCTATGCCATTCTTTTTAAAATAGAAAAAATTTTTAATATTTATATAATATATATGTATTTTTTCTAAAAAAGCAACACATTTCTTTCAATATAAGTATACTTTGACTTCTTTTAAAAGTCAATAGTAAATTTTATTTTTTTTATATTTATTATTTTTTTATTAAATACAAACATAAATAATTTCTTGAAATTTAAAGGATTTTATTAAATTTTATGGTATAACGTATAGTCTTAAAATTTATTTTAAATATTCTATAAAAATAAGGAGGAAAAATTTTGGATACTAATTTTGATTTGTCTTCTATTTTAAAACTTGCAATACAAACTCCACTTTTTAGTGCTTTATCTCTAAAAGAATCTCAAGAACTACTATCATATTTTGAATTTGATAGTTATAAAGAAGATGATATTATATTTAAACAAGATGGTTCTCCAAATAGTATTTATCTTATCTTAAACGGAACAATAAAACTTGTTCGCAAAAAAGAAAAAAGTGAATTTAAAATTAAAAATTTTACTTCTGGTGAGTGTTTTGGAGAAACTGCCCTCCTTGGTATTCTCCCTTATGTAGCTTCTGCCATTGTAGTAGAAGATTGTAAAGTTTTAAAATTATCTAAAATATCTTTACATAAGTTATCTAAAAATAATTTGCTACTTTTTAACAAGTTTTTATTTAATCTTTCCAGAGAAATATGTAGAAAGTTACATAATACAGATATATTCTTGACTGATTTAATATACGAAAACGATATTCTAAAAAATAATCATTGAAATAAAAAAAAATAAGGGGTATACTCTATTTAGCAAATAGTTCTAATTAAAGTTGGAGGTTAATTTATGAAAAAATATTTATGTGAAGTTTGTGGATATGTTTATGATCCTGCTGTTGGAGATGTTGAGCACGGTATCCCTGCTGGTACTGCCTTTAAAGATTTACCTGATTCTTGGACTTGTCCTCCTTGTGGTGCTGACA
>JAUNAY010000053.1:6205-8233 GCA_030527385.1 Fusobacterium sp.
CCTCCTTGTGGTGCTGACAGACACGCTTTTAAAAAATTTGAATACTAATTTTTATTAATTATAATTTATATTACACCCAAAGTCTTGAAATTTTGGGTGTAATTTTGTATTTAATTAAAAAAGAGATTTTAACATATACTAAAACCTCTTAATAAAATATATTCTAATTTCCTGTTCCCATCTTGTATAACTCTTCTTTCATAAAATGAACTTTTCTTTCTGGTAATAATATTGTTAAAATATCTCCAGCTTCTATAACCGTATTTCCTTTAGGAATAAACTCGTGTTCACTTCTTATAATAGCTACTACCAAAACATCTTCTGCCCATTTTATTTCAGAAATTTTCTTTCCATCTAATTCAGATTCTCCTGTTACAGGAATATTAATAACTGTTTTTTTACTCTCTTCTAGTTTATCTACCTCAACATCTTTAGCCATTCTTTCATACAAAATTTCATATATTGGCTCTAAACCTAGAAGATCTGTGACATAATAAGCTATTACTGAAACCAATACAAGTGCTAAAAGATGATCAAAATTGCCAGTCATTTCAAGTATTAATACAGCTCCTGTTATAGGTGCTCTTACCACTGCAACAAAGTATCCTGCCATACCTAACACCATATAATGTGGAATAAATTCTCTTCCTACACCTAAAAGATCAACTAATACCATTCCATAAATTTTACCAAGGATCGCTCCTAACACAAGCATTGGTAAAAATATTCCTCCTGCAAATCCAGTAGCATAAGATAAAGCTGTAAATAAAAGTTTTAATATAAATATCACTATTAATATTTGTATTGTCCTATTTCCTCCAGCCATCTCTTCAACCAGTTCGTGTCCTCCACCAGTTACCTCTGGCAAAAATATACAAAATAGAAATGAAGATGTCATTACAAAAGAAACTTTTACCCATCTTGGCAACTTAGTTCCCTTATAAATATCTTGCACTTTTATCAATGTCATTGTAAATAATTTTCCAAAGAATGCTATTAAAATACCAAAAAGTATAAAAAGCAATACTTGAAAATATGGACTTATAGACTTTGGATAACCTATTGATAGATCAAAAGCTGTTTCCATTCCAAACATTCTTCTTCCAACAAAATCAGAAGCTATACTTGCCATAAAAGTACAAATCAAAAGCTTTGAAGATATGAATTTATGGAGTTCTTCTAATGCAAACATAACTCCTGCAAGGGGTGCACCAAAAGCTCCTGCAAGTCCTGCACTAGCTCCACTTGTAACTAAATATTTTTTTTCAACAGAATTTCTATTAAATATTTTAGTAGCTCCATATCCTATATATGACCCTAATTGTACTGATGGTCCTTCTCTCCCAAGGGAAAGTCCACAACCAATTCCCAACAATCCTCCAACAAATTTAGCAATTAATTCAAAAAACCATTTACCATAATCTAGTTGTCTCAATATAATTCCCTTTACCTGTGGAATTCCACTTCCTGATGTCTTAGGAAATTTTTTAGCAATAAAATCTACTAATAATCCTATTGCAATAAAAACAACCCACATTCCTAATAAAAATATGGGATTTTCAAGTCCATTTTCTTTAAATAGACTAAGTCTCAGATGATTTGCCCAATTTAGCCCCCATCTGTACACAGAAACAGTAAACCCAGTTAACGCTCCTACTATCAAACAAAGCAAATATAGTTTTCCGCTTCCTTTTTGCAGCATCTTTAAATTATCCTCTGCTGTTTTTTCAGAATTCATTTTATAAATCCTCCATATAAATAATCTCTTTTTTTATTTTATCCCTTTTTTCTTAGTAATACAAGTTTTTTTAAAAAATAAAAAAATAATTATACATTTTTTATTTTGCTTTACAAAATATTTGTTGACAAGATTAAAATAAAATGTTATTATAAATCATAAGTTAACCCTTTCCTTCAATAAAAAAAGTATTTTAATTTACGTAATTTATAAAAGAGACACTGTTAGCAAACAGATGTCTCTTTTATTTTATACACTTAAAAAATATTTAGTTTAGCAAAATATTTGTT
>JAUNAY010000054.1 GCA_030527385.1 Fusobacterium sp.
TTAGATCTAAAAATAAAGATCTCTCTATTTTTACGAGATTGATTTGCATATTTATATACTAATTTTCTAAAGAAATCTGCTTCTACCTGAATATTTTTTTCACATAAAAAATCATAATATATCTTATAATTTCTTTTATTTAGGTTAAATTGTATTATATCTTTTTCCCCGTCAAAGCTCAAATCATCATTAAGATGTTCTTCTCTCATATTTTCAAATATATAGTTAAGTAAATAGTTTTTAGTAATTTTAAAACTCTCACAATCTGATTTTAAAATCTCAATAATATTTGTAGGAAGAGTAATCCGAATCTTTTTTTCTATAATTCTCACCTTGTTTTATATAATTTTATTTTTCTTTTTTATCTTTAACCTTTGCTTTTTCTATTAGAGGTTTTTTACCTCTTTTATCTTTCTTAAATGCTTCTATAATTTCCTCTGCTTCGTGGAAAGGCACAGACATAAATGAGAAATTATCATAAACTTCTACATTTTTTAATTTTCTTTCATCAATTTTTGCTTTTCTATTAACAAGTTCCACCAATTTTTTAGGAGTCATATCATTTTTTCTTCCAAGAGCTACGAAAAGTCTAACTTTTCCAGTCTTTTCTAATGGAGCTGAGTTAATTTCATTATAACTATTTTCATCTAACTCATCTTCATATGAATTTTTTAATAAAGCAGCAACTACATCAACTGGGTCATCACCATTGCTAAGTAACTCTTTAGCAAGAGATTTGAAGTTATCAAAATTCCCATCAGCCAGTATTTGTTGTAATTCCTCCATAAGTCTAAACTTTTTAGCTTGAATTACATCTTTAACTCCAGGGATTCTCTCTTTTCTAATCTCTGTTTTTACTATTCTTTGAATTTGAAGAAGTCTTCTATACTCTTGTGGAGTTATAAAAGTAATAGCAGTTCCCTCTTTTCCTGCTCTTCCTGTTCTTCCAATTCTGTGAACATAGCTTTCAGCTTCTTGAGGAATAGCATAGTTAATTACGTGAGAAAGATCGTTTACGTCAATACCTCTTGCTGCTACGTCAGTTGCAACCAAAACGTTAATCTTTCTAGCTTTAAATCTTTTTAATGTAACTTCTCTATAATTTTGGCTAATATCTCCGTGAAGTCCCTCTGCATCATATCCTCTGTCATTAAGTTTTCCAACTACATCATTAACATCATTTTTAGTTCTACAAAAAACTATTCCATAAAAATCTTTTGTTAAATCTATTATTCTGCAAAGAGCCTCGAATTTATCTCTTTCGTGTACTTCAAAATATATTTGATCTGTCAAATCTGTTGTAAGTTCTCTTGTTTTTACTGCTAAAACTTCATAATCTTTCATATGTTTTTTAGCTATTTTCATAATTTCATTTGGCATTGTAGCAGAGAAGAAAAGCATTCTCTTATCTTCATTAGTAGCTTCAAGTATTTTTTCTACATCTTCAACAAATCCCATATTTAACATTTCATCAGCTTCATCAAGAATGAAATATTTAAGGTTATCAAGTTTGATAAGTTTTCTGTCCATCAAGTCCATAACTCTTCCTGGAGTTCCTACAACTATATCAGTACCTTTTTTAAGTTGTTTTATTTGAAACTCAATAGATTGTCCTCCATATACAGGAGTTATTCTAATTTTTTTACCACTTGCAAGACTGTTCATCTCTTCAGCTACTTGTAGAGCAAGCTCTCTTGTTGGTGCTAAAACAATAGCTTGAATACTTTTTGAAGACTCAAATCTTTCTAATATAGGTAGAGAGAAAGCAGCTGTTTTCCCTGTTCCTGTTTGTGCTTGTCCAATTATATCTTTTTCACCTGTAAGTAGTGCAGGGATAGTTAAAGCTTGTATTGGAGTTGGAGTTTCATATCCTTTTTTTGAAAGAGCCTTTAAAGTCTTGTCACTTAGTCCTAATTTTCTGAATTCTTCTAATTTTTCCATTATTCACGTCCTTATTTTAATTATTTCTTTCATCATAATCACACTATTGTGCCCTATAATAAAAATTTATTTGTAGTATTATAGGAATTTCTCTGTTCTTTTTATAGATACATTTTAACGGTGTGTTATAAAACAAAATAATATTAAATGTAGATTTTTTCAAAGAATCCTATATTAACTACTCAAAGATATATTATACTATACTTTTCAATAAATTGTAAGTATTTTTTTAAATTTCCATTTATGAACAGTTTTTTTATGTGTTTTATAAAAAATTATAAAAAAAATTACACCCTCAAAAGAGAGTGTAATTAAAACTTTTCTAGTCAAGTTCTTGAATTCCTCCACCATTGACAAAAATAATTTGTCCACTTGTCCAACTTGATGCAGGGCTTGCAAAATATAATACAGCTGTAGCAATATCTTCAGCCTCTCCAAGTCTTTTTATAGGAGTATTAGCAAGCATTTTTTGTTCTATCTCTGGAGTTAATACTGATGCTAAAGCTCTTGTTTTTATAGCTCCAGGACCAATAGCATTTACTCTAATTTCTGGGCCTAAATCATAAGAGGCATATTTAGTTAATTGATTAAGAGCAGCTTTTGAACTTCCATATACGCTCATATTGTGACTAACCATATTACTTGCCATAGAACTTATATTTATAATTGAGCCATAACCATCTTTTCTCATATATGGTGCACAAAGTTTCATCAATGTAAATACACTAAATACATTTAGTTTATAGATAAAAGTGATGTAATCAAGAGTTAACTCTTCAAGCTTCTCTTTACCACCTCCACCTCCACCAGCATTATTTACAAGAATATTAACTTTTCCAAAATGTTTAACTGTTTCATCAACTAAAGCTTTTAATTCTTCTTCAACAGTTACGTTGCATTTTACTGCTAAAGCTTTACCTCCAAGCTCTTCAACTAGTTTTACAGACTCATTAGCTTTTTCTATATCTAAGTCACTACAAACTACTGTTGCTCCAGCTTGAGCTAATTTTAAAGCAGAAGCTCTTCCAATTCCATCTCCAGCTCCTGTAATTATAGCAACTTTGCCTTTTAAATTGAATTGTTCAGCTATTTCCATCTATATCATCTCCAAATCTGTCTATACTTTATTTTATAACCTCTGGTTCGGTAATATCATATTTCCAAGTGATGATACCTCCAAACTCATATACATTAGTATAACCCATTAAAGATAGTTTTGCAGCAGATTGTAAGCTTCTATGTCCACTTCTGCAATATACCAATATGGGTTTATTTTTATCTTTTAAATTTAAAGGATCAAAATATCCAATATCTTCATTAGGGATATTAATAGCATTAGGAATATGTCCTGATGCGTATTCACGTCCTGTTCTTACATCTAAAATAAGGCAATCTTTTAAACTATCAATCATCTCTTTTGCCTCTTCTTGAGAGATACGTTTGTATGCTAAATTTGTCACAATTTCCTCCTTAAATCTCATCTAATATCATCTTTTATTCATTAAAAAAATTATATAGTTAAATTGTGACAAAAATGTGATTAAATTAAGCTCATTTGTAAAAAATTAGTAAAATAATTCTGGTTCTTTTCTTTCTGTACAAGAAGTTTCTAAGAATTTAACAATTTTTTCAAGAGGGTTGTTAGGAATTGCCCTAGCATCAAAAGTACAAGCTTTTATACAAGCGTAGCATCTTATACATTTTTCTACTTCTACAACATCAGGTTTTCTTTTATTGATAGCTCCTGTTGGACAAGCAAAATAGCATTTTCTACAATAAACACAATTATCATTTGCCATAGGAGCAAAGTTCATCTTAGGCATACCATCTCTATATGGGAAATTTCCTGGAACATCAATATCAGTTTTATAACTATTTGTTTCAATTAATTCAGCTATTTTTTTACCAAAATTTGTTGCAATTTCAAGATCGTTTGCATCAGGTCTTTTTGTCCCAACTTTGTTAGTATAAGAGTGTTCTCCAATAAAAGCTCCTCCAGCTATAACATTAAAGTTATTATCTTTTAAAATATTTTTTAGTTCTAAAAGAGCATCTTCATAAGCTCTGTTTCCATAAACAACAACAGCTATTGCTAAAGTTTTATCTCCGTGAACTCTTTTTAAAATATTTGTTGCAATCTCTGGCACTCTACCAGCATAAACTGGTACTCCTACAATAGCAAGATCATTTTCTCCAAGAGAAAACTCTTCGTTGCTATCACAAGCAAAAGTAAGATTGTGATCTATAACCTCGCACTCAAAACCTTTTCCAATTGCTTGTACAGTTTTTTTAGTAGTATGTGTAGGGCTAAAATAGAATAGATGTATGTTTTTCATATTTTCCTCCATAAACAAAAAGTATTTGTAATCACTTAACTATGTTATAACTTAAAAAAATTTAAAAAGCAATATTAAAAATGTTGGCAATTTTTTAACTGCCAACATTTTATTACAATAATAAACTTTTATTTTTTATTATATAGAACTATTTTTTTAAAAGTTCTTTTCCAGGGATACCTGGTTTAGTCATTTCAAACGGATTTAAAATAACGTCTAATTCTTCTTTAGTTAAAAGTCCTCTTTCAAGAACTATTTGAGCCACTGGAGTTCCAGTTTTAATAGAAAGTTTAGCTATTTCAGCAGCATTTTTATATCCTATGTGAGGGTTTAGAGCTGTAATAATACCAACACTTCTATCAACCCAGTTTTTACAGTTTTCTTCTTGAGCAGCTATTCCTTTTAAACAGTTGTCAATAAATGTTCTGATACCATTTTTTAGAATTTCTATTGATTGGAATAGATTAAAGAATAATACAGGTTCAAAAACATTTAGTTCTAATTGTCCAGCTTCAGCAGCTTTAACTATTGTAATATCATTACCAAAGATTTGGAAGCAAACTTGGTTTAAAACTTCAGGTATTACAGGGTTTACCTTTCCTGGCATAATTGATGATCCTGGTTGTTGTTGAGGTAATGCAATTTCAGCAAGTCCAGCTTTTGGTCCAGATGCCATAAGTCTTAAATCGTTAGCTGTTTTAGATAGATTTACAGCACAAGTTTTTAAAGCTGAAGATAACCATACAAAACTATCTAAGTTTCTAGTTCCATCAACTAAGTCTGGAGCTTGTTTAAAATCAAAACCTGTAACTTCAGATAAAATTCTTACAACATTTTCAACATATTTTACATCAGCATTGATTCCAGTTCCAACAGCAGTAGCTCCCATATTTACATATGTAAGCTCTTCAACAGCTGCAGAGATTCTTTTTATATCTCTTGCTACTGGTCCAGAAAATGCTCTAAATTCTTGTCCAAGTCTAATAGGTACAGCATCTTGAAGATGTGTTCTACCCATTTTTATAACGTGATCAAACTCTTTTCCTTTAGCTTGGAAAGTATCATAAAGTTCTTGTAGTTCCATTAGTAAATCTTTTATCATAAATTGAACTGTTAATTTTCCAGCAGTTGGAACAACGTCGTTAGTTGATTGCCCATAGTTTACGTGATCGTTAGGGTGACATCTGTCATATTTTCCTAACTCTCCACCTAAAATTTCATTAGCTCTGTTAGCAATAACTTCATTCATATTCATATTCATTGAAGTTCCTGCCCCACCTTGAATTACGTCAGTAATAAATTGATCTCTAAATTTTCCAGAGATAATCTCTTCAGCAGCTTGTATCATAGCTGTTTCTACCTCTTTAGAGATTACTCCAGCTTCAAAGTTAGCTTTTGAAGTAGCTTTTTTTACATATGCTAATGATTTTATAAAAGTATCACTCACTTTGTACCCAGTGATGTGAAAGTTATTTTTTCCTCTAAGTGATTGCACTCCATAGTATGCGTCTGCTGGAACTTCTAGTGTTCCGATTGAGTCACTTTCTAATCTATATTTTATCATTTTAACCCCTCCTATTTCACTTCATAATTAAATGATACAGTGGAATTTGAGATTTTTCAAGATAGAAAATGCTGAAAAAGACTTCAAAAAATATATGAAGTTAGAGAGAAAAATATATCAACTATATAATTATTCATTTTTTTAATAAAAATGAAAATATATATATTTTTTTTAAATGTTTTGAAAATAAATCTATCAATGGTATAATAATATCATTTTATGCACTCTGAGTAAACAGAGAAATTAACTTTTTTCCAAATAATTTTACTATCACACTCTATTTTTATCTTTATTTTATCATTTTCATCAATAATAGATTTAATAGTATGATTAAAAATTGTGTGTAGATTTTTCTTTTCAGCTCCTATAATTTTTCTAATTCTGTTATTTATTTTAAATAAAGTTTTATCTTTAGAATGATTTTCTCCCTCAATAGTTACAGTCACATCTAAATTTTTATTTGGAAACTCTTTTTCAATATTTTTTACACGAACTACTGCCTCATATAGATCCTCTTCCTTTAAAGTTTCAGGTATATCCACTTCAAGTTCAATATAATCAGTAGGAAGATTAGTTATATTTTCAAATATAAAATTGTATTGGCTAATTGTTTGCTCGCCACACATATCTATCTGCATCAATTTTTTTATATTTTCATAGTCATAACCCTTACCAATTAGATACATAAGTTTTGTAACTGCTGCTTCTGGTGTTAAATCAACTCCACTTATAACACCAGCATCTGTAAGTTTTGCACTTGCTTCATAAAGTCCCATTTTTACAAATCCTTTGGTACATTGTGTTATGTCAACTATAACAATTCCTTTAGATGATATATATTTTAAAACATCTAAAAATTCTTGATTGGTAGGTGCGTTTCCATTTCCAAAAGTTTTTAAAATAACACCTTTTATTTCATTTGTGTTTTCAAAGATTGTTTTTAAATATGCAGGATTTAACCCTGGGAAAAGCTCAAGTACGATTACTCTACTATCCATATAGGGATCTATATGAAACTTTTTGTTGATAGGAGCTTTTAAAATTCTGTCTTTAATTATTCTAATATCCCCTCCAGCTTCACCAATAGCAGGATAGTTAGGAGATGAAAAGCCAAAATAGTTAGTGGCATCTATTTTTCTTGATCTGTTTCCTCTCATCAAAGTGTCTCTAAAAAATATAGATACTTCTGGGACAAGTTTTATTCCATAAATTTCGTTACCAGCTATTTGAATAGCTGTAATCAAATTTTGAAGAGCATCACTTCTTGGAAATTGTAGTGGTACTTGTGAACCTGTTAAAACTACAGGTTTATCTAAATTTTTAAGGATAAAAGATAAAGCTGATGCAGTAAATGCCATAGTGTCTGTACCGTGTAGCACAACAAATCCTCTATAATTATCATAATTTTTTTCAATAATTTTAGCAATATCTATCCACACCTTTGGTGACATATCTGATGAATCTATCAAAGGGGAAAATTGATAGTAATCAGTAGGAAATTTTTCTAAAATTGGGTGTTCCTTAGCTATTTCATTCCAGTCATTAGCCGGTCTTAAAGGGCTAGAGGGATCATTTTTTTCACTGTTTACCATTCCAATGGTTCCACCTGTGTTAATTATTAAAACTTTGTCTAGCATATCTCCTCCAAATTTTAATTATTATTTTTTAAAAGAGTCATAAGATTTTTATAACTTTTATTTTCAATCAAAATATTCTCTTCTTTTCGTACAATCAATCTATCTATTCTAAGCAAAATAAAGATTAAAGCCATTTTTAAAATTCCCATATCTAAAAGTTTTTTCTCCTCAAATGATAATTTACGTATAGTTTCATAGGAATTTAAAAAAATATCAATATACTCTTTCTCTTTTTTAAAATCAAAATTATTTATTTTAATCCAAAAATTTATAATTATAGCAATATCAAAAATAAAAGGAGCAGAGGTAGCATCGTTAAAATCAAGAATACCTATAATTTTTTCATCTTTTACAAAGACATTATCTGGAAAAATATCATTATGAATAATGCCAGTTGGAAGATTTGAAAAATCTATTTTTAAAACTCTGTTAGAAGTTTCTAAAATTTTTTCTTTATCCTCTCTTGGAATTTCAATCTCTTTTAAATTTAGTTTTTTTAAATAATATATATCATCAACTCTTGATTTTCTATCAATAATTTTACCTTTGGAAAAATTATGAA
>JAUNAY010000055.1 GCA_030527385.1 Fusobacterium sp.
TTTTGTCCTACTTCTATTATAGGAGTTCCATCTTTTTTCATATAGAAATATCTTCCAATATGATCAGACAGCACTTCTTTATATTTTACAGTTTCTTTTATTTCAACAGGTTTTTTATCATTTCTTATCTCTTTTTTTATTTCGCCATTTGCTGATCCCTTTATTGTCGCTTTAAAATTTGTATCTTCATATGAAACTTCAGTTAATTTTTGATCATATAAAATTTTCATTAATTCTTCTATCGTCTTAATATCTGCTTTCATAACCCCTCCTCATTTTTATATATTTTACCACTACAACACTTTTATTTCAACAAAATTACATTTTACTATTTTATAGTTATCTTGTCTACCCCTATTAATTCTACTATCTCATCTATAAATAATTTCGACGGAAGCACCCTATATTTTGTTGATTTTACCTCTTTTGTGGTTTTTGTCTTTATAGCAAAGCTGAGTTTTGTCTCTCCAGAATGGGATAAAATTATTTTCTTTAACATACTAAATTTTTCCCTATCCTCATCAGTAATTAAAATATACACAGTAAATCTTTTGTCATAACAAAGATCATCTAAAAATTTTATATTTTTTATAATCAGCTTCTTAGTTTCACTTCCCTTAAAATAATCTACTTGTATATTTCCCTCTATATATACTCCCTTTCCCTCTGTAAAAATATGGGCATTTTCTGCATAATCTCTTGGAAAAACTACACAACTAATTCTATCATAATAATCTTCTAACTCAAATAGGCACATAACTTGTCCACTTTTCTTTGTTACTACTTTTTTAATCTCTCTAATAACTCCATAAGTTTTTAGAGTTCTTGTTCCTTTCTCCTCCTTAATATCTGCAATATTATTAAGCCTATATACTTCTATTATATTTCTATATTTGTCCAAAGGGTGAGCACTAAAATAGAATCCTAAATACTCTTTCTCTTTTGCTAGCAACTCCTCTATTGTATACTCTGCCATCTGTGGCAACATAAAAGCTCCCAAAATTGATTTTGCTTCTCCAAAAAGATTCATTTGTTGAATATCATCTTCTTTTAATTTTCTATTGGCATAATCTAATACTTTATCTACTGATTCAAACTTTTGTTTTCTATTCCCCGGAAGTGTATCCAATGCTCCTGCCAATATCAAAGATTCTAATGCTTTTTTATTCAATCCATCTTTTCGAGTTCTAACTACAAAATCTTCATAATTTCTATACTCTCCATTTTCATTATACTCTTGAAGTATCTTATCAGCTATTCCTTCTCCTACGTTTTTTATTGCCGATAGTGAAAATACCACTCCATCATTAGCCACTATAAATTTTGAACTTGCTCTATTTACATCTGGAAGATAAAGTTTTATATTATGAATTTTAGCATCTTCTACATAATAAGCTACATTTTCGATATGACTCATATCTGAAGTCATAAGAGCTGCATAATAATACTTCATATAATGTGCTTTAAAATATGCTGTCCAATAAGCTATCATTGCATAAGCTGCCGAGTGAGATTTATTAAAACCATATCCAGCAAACTTATCTATTAGTTCAAACATCTCCACAGCTTTTTCTTTTGTATATCCATTTTTTACAGATCTTTCTACAAATTTATCTCTATTTTCTTCCATAATTTGAATATTTTTTTTCCCCATAGCTCTTCTTAAAAGATCTGCTTCTCCAAGTGAATAATTAGCCATTACATTAGCTATCTTCATAACTTGTTCTTGATATAAAATAACACCATAAGTCTCTTTTAAAATTGTCTCTAGTGATGAATGTGGATATTTTATCTCTGTAACTCCATTTTTTCCATTTATAAAATCATCTACCATTCCAGATCCCAAAGGTCCAGGTCTATATAAAGCTAGTAGGGCAATAATATCTTCAAATCTATCTGGTTTCAATTTTATTAAAATTTTTCTCAATCCTTGAGATTCCATTTGGAATACTCCAGATGTATCCCCTCTTGAAAGCATATCATATACTTTTTTAGAGTTCAGTGGTATATCTGATAAAATTATCTCCTCCCCTGTTCCATCTTTTATATAATCTATTGTCCTTTGAATAATTGTCAAGTTACGTAATCCCAAAAAGTCCATTTTCAAAAGCCCTAAATCTTCAAGCTCTTTCATCTGATATTGAGTTGATACAACCTTATTCTTATTATCACTATATAATGGAACTAATTCAGTAAGTGGATCTTTAGTTATAACTATTCCAGCTGCGTGAACAGAAGCGTGTCTTACCTTATTTTCAATTTTTGCAGATATATCTATAACTTTTTGAAGCTCTCTATCATTTAGATATATATTTCTAAACTCTTCAACATTGTTTAAAGTCTGACTTATTGTAGCATTAAATGGAACTAATTTTGCTATATTATCGATTTTACTAAGTGGAATATCCATAACTCTTCCAACGTCTCTTATAGCTGCTCTTGCTTTCAACGTTCCAAATGTAATTATCTGCGCTACCTTATCAGATCCATACTTTTCTATTACATACTCTATAACTTCCTGTCTTCTCTCCTGACATATATCTATATCTATATCTGGCATAGAAACTCTCTCTGGATTTAAAAATCTTTCAAAAATCAGGTTATAATCTAATGGATCTAACTCTGTTATTCCCAAAGCATAGGCAATTAAACTTCCAGCTGCCGATCCTCTTCCTGGTCCTATTGGTATTCTTTTTTTCTTTGCATAATCAATAAAATCCCATACAACTACAAAATATCCTGCATATCCCATTTTCTCAATAATAGATAGCTCATACTCTGCTCTTTCTATTATATTTTTTGTAAGTCCGTGAGGGTATCTTCTATCTAATCCCATATATACCAATTTTCTTAAAAAGGCTTCTATACTTTTTACACAAGTTGGTATTTTATAATCTGGAAACTTAAACTTTCCAAACTCTATATCCAAATTACATCTATTTGCTATCTCTACTGTATTATCTACTGCCTCTAAAAATTTTGCTCCTAATTCATCAATTATTTGCTCTCTACTCTTTAAAAATAACTCATCAGTTTCAATTCTCATTCTTTTTTCATCTGAAACCTTTGCTCCCGTTTGAACACATATCAATATATCTTGTAAAGTATGCTCTCCCTCATTTACATAGTGTGTATCATTAGTTGCTACCATTTTTAAATTATGCTCTCTAGCTACTTCATATAATTTTTCATTAAGTTCCTTTTGCCCTTTCACTCCATTAGCTTGAACTTCTATATAGTAACTGTCTTTTCCAAAAATATCAATATATTCAAATATTGCCTTATCTATACTCTCTTTTTCTTCTCCATCTAATATTCTTCTTGATATCTCACCTTGCATACAAGCTGAAAGAGCTATCAATCCCTCACTATGTTCTCTTAAAAATTCTTTATCCACTCTTGGTTTATAATAAAATCCCTTTAAATAACTTTCTGAACTTATTTTTAAAAGATTTTTATACCCTGTATTATTTTCAGCTAGTAAAATCAAATGGAAATTTCTTCCATTTTTTGCTTCCATAGAATTTTCTGATACATATGCCTCAAGTCCTATTATCGGCTTTATCCCTTTTTTCATAGCTTTTTTATAAAATTCAAGCACTCCAAAAAGATTCCCGTGATCTGTTATAGCTATTGCTTGCATATTTAGACCTATGGCTCTTTCTAAATACTCATCTATCTTTCCAACTCCATCAAGGAGGCTATATTCTGTATGTAGATGAAGATGTACAAAATTTTTTATCATATTTTTTCCTCCTTTTTAGCTTATATTTAACACATTATACCACAATTTTATATAAATGAAAAAAAAGCTATGAACAAATTTTGTTCATAGCTTTAATCTTTAACTTTTTTTCTTATTTATCAAATTTTATCTCTGCATCTTTTACAATTTTGTCTAAGAACTCATCTAGTTTCATAGATTCTTGTTGTTGAGATCCAAATTTTCTAATATTAACTTCTCTATTTTCAACTTCATTTTTACCTAAGATAATTTGTACTGGAACTTTATATTTTCCATTAGCTTCTCTTATTTTGTATCCAATAGATTCTGCTCTATCATCTAACTCTACTCTTATTCCTCTTTGTTGTAATTCATTAAAGATCTCTTTAGCATAAGGAACTACTTCATCATTAATAGTTAATAATTTTACTTGAGTAGGTGCTAACCATAGAGGGAAAGCTCCAGCATAGTGTTCAATAAGAATTCCTATAAATCTTTCTATTGATCCATAAACAACTCTATGAAGCATTACTGGTCTATGTTTTTCTCCATCTTCACCTATATAAGTTATATCAAATCTTTCTGGTAAGTTAAAATCTAGTTGGATAGTTCCACATTGCCAAGTTCTTCCAATAGCATCTTTAATTTTGAAGTCTAGTTTAGGACCATAGAATGCCCCATCTCCAGGGTTTAATTTATATGGTTTTCCTATTTTATTAAGAGCTCCTGCTAGTGCAGCTTCTGCTTTTTCCCAAATTTCATCTGATCCGATTGCTTTTTCTGGTTTTGTTGAAAGTTCAATATGATATTCAAATCCAAATAGTTTGCTATAAAACTTATCTATTAATTGAACTACTCCTATAATTTCTGATTCTATTTGATCTGGAGTCATAAATATATGTGCATCGTCTTGAGTAAATGATCTTACTCTCATAAGTCCGTGTAATGCTCCAGAAAATTCGTGTCTATGTACAGTTCCTAACTCTCCACATCTAATTGGAAAATCTTTATATGAATGTAATTGTGATTTATAAGTGATTATTCCTCCTGGGCAGTTCATAGGTTTAATAGCAAATTCAGTTTCATCTATTGTTGATGTATACATATTTTCTCTATAATTGAACCAGTGTCCAGAAGTTTCCCAAAGCTCTTTATTTAACATAATAGGAGTCATAATTTCTTGGTATCCAGCTAATGTATGTTCTCTTCTCCATAAGTTAATAAGAGTATTTCTTATAGCCATTCCTTTTGGTAGAAATATAGGGAATCCAGGTCCATATTCACTTACAAAGAATAGATCAAGTTCTCTTCCTAATTTTCTGTGATCTCTTCTTTCAGCCTCTTCTAATAGATGTAAATAATCTTTTAATCTTTTATCATCAGAGAAAGCAAATCCGTATATTCTTTGAAGCATTTTATTTTTAGAGTCCCCTCTCCAATATGCTCCTGCCACTGATTTTAGTTTAAATGCTTTTATGTAAGATGTAGATGGAACGTGTGGTCCTCTACAAAGATCCATAAACTCTCCTTGTTTATAGAAAGAAAGCATTTCTCCTTGAGCTATCTCTTTTATTATTTCAACTTTATAAACTTCTCCAAGTTTTTCAAAGTGCTCAATAGCTTCCTCTCTGCTCATCATTATTCTTTCAATTTTTTCATTTTCTTTTACAATTTTTTTCATTTCAGCTTCAATTTTTGCTAAATCTTCTTCTGTAAATTGTTCTGCTGGATCAAAGTCATAATAAAATCCATTTTCTATTGCTGGTCCTATTGCAACTTTTGTCCCTGGGAATAATCTGATTACTGCTTGTGCCATAAGGTGAGCAGCAGAGTGTCTGATTACTTCTTCTCCCTCTTCTGAATCAGCAGTTACAAATTCTACTTTTGCATCTCTATCAAGAACAGTTGACATATCCATCTCTATTCCATCAACTTTAGCAGCTACTGATTTTTTTGCTAAAGAGTTGCTTATGCTTTTTGCAATTTCAAACATATTTACTGCACTTTCAAACTCTTTTATCTCTCCACTAGGTAATTCTATTTTCATAATTTCCTCCTCGTAATATATATTAATATTAATCTATTATCTTCTCTGGTTTTAATCCATCAAATAGGTGAGTTTGTGGATTTGTTTTCTTGTCTGCTCCTGTTTCAGCTCCAAGTCCAAATATTGGTTTATCTGGGAATGCTAACAATGTAAATTGTAAAGCTGCTCTCCATTCATAATCTCTAGTTCCTAGATCATACTCTTGTTCATAAGCTACTGCCCATTGATAATATCCAAACTCTCTTCCTATTTCAATTCCCAATCCATCTAAAGATCTTTTATTTCTATTCTCTTCAGATTTATCATTATAATTTTCGTAGAACTTAGCATAAGTTCTTATATTCCAACCTTGGCTTGGTTTTCCAATTTTAGCTAAAAGACTTACTTTATGTTCTCTATCTATCTTATTCCATTTATTTCCACTCCAACCAGCATTGTCATCTATTTCATAACCTATACCATATCTGTTTTGTGAGTAGAATATTTTTGCATTTACCTCTTCTAACGAGTCTAATAGATCTCCAGTCTTATCATATCTAGCTTCATTTCTTTGAGCCATTAGATATATCTTAAAGTTACGTTTATAATCTCCTAAAGTATTAAATCTATCATACATTATACTATTTAAGTTAAAGTTTACACTATTTCTTTCTCTATCTCTTAAAATATCTCTTACTCTATATAATTCAGCTTGAGAAAGAGTGCTTGAATCCTTGTCAAATTCAAGTTCAGCATATCTTTTTAACTCATCATCTGTAAATCTTTTATCTCTATACTCATAATTAAGAGACAATACATCAGAGTTTCCTGTATTTCTCATCTCTCCATCAATAAGAGTTTTTGCTCCTGCTTCCTTATGTTTATAGTCTTCATAAGTTACAGCATAATAATTTTCTACATCTCCACCATCTAGGAAAGATATTTGATAAATTTTGTTATCTACATCTAGTTCTCTTTCTTTAAGATCGTAGTTATCTCTTACATCTGTACCTTGACTAAATGTAATTCCCAGTTGATTATCATCAAAACTATAATTATATCCATAAGTATTTGCTCTGATTTTTTCTTTAGCATTATCTACATTTTTCATATCCCAAATTTTAGAATTTATTCCTTGAGTATCATAACTAAATTTATGTTTGTCATATGTGTATGATGCTCCATAATTTATAAATGTTAAATCATTATAGTTATGATCCTTCTCATTTTCTGATGTATATCTTCTATCTTGTCCATAGTTTAATGTTAAAGATTGTTTATCATCTATCTTAAATGTTAAATCATTTTTGAATGCTTGTCCATTTAATTTGCTAGTATCTGCTGGATTTTCAGCTCTTTTATACTCTATATTATATACTGTTTCAGTATTTCCAACTGTTGTTGTAACTGTATCTTTTACCTCATAGATATTGTCTTTATTTTTTAATCTAATCTCTTCTGGAGTTACTTTTTTATTATTTTTATCTTTGTCAGTAGTATTTCCAAAATTTATATCTCCAGAATCATAATCATATCTTTGATAGAAAAGTTTTAAATCATTATTCATTGCAAAGTCAACTTTTCTATTTGAATCCTCTCTATTATCAAATAAATCTACAACGTGATTTAACTTTAATTGAGTTCTTAAAGTTGAATCCTCTCCAGTGGCATAATTTTTACCATATGGATTATATCCCTTGTCATATTTATCATATCTAACTCCACCAAATAGAGCTAAATTTCCATAATTTCCTAAAGATATTTCATTTTGTTCTGCACTTAACTCATAGAATTTTGATTCGTTGACATATTTTCTATATGATCCCTCTTCAAAATTACTCTTATCGTATATACCATCTCTATCCCAAAATTCCTCTTTTGTTTCTCCAGAAGCAAATGTGAACTTAGTATCATCATTATAAAAATCTACATATCCTCTCACTTCTCTATAATCGTGATAAATAATATCTTCAAATCTATTATACTCTTTACTTCTTTCATTATTTTTTATAACATTTTTTCTAAGTGGATCTTGAGTTAAATCAAGCTTTCTAGTAAACTCATTGACATTTACTCCAGCTTTTACCATATAGTCTCCATACAGATCATACTCTCCAAAA
>JAUNAY010000056.1 GCA_030527385.1 Fusobacterium sp.
TTTTAGTTAAATTGAGATTTAATTTCTCCTATCCATTTTTCTATTCTTTCAGGAGTATCATTTCCTTGGTTTCCCTCATCAAGAGCAAGTCCCACAAATTGATCTCCAATAACAGCTTCAGATTCTTCATAGTGGTATCCATCTGTTGAAGTAAATCCAATAACTTTTCCACCATTTTTGATAACAGTGTCATATAAAATTCTCATAGCTCCAACATATGATTCACCAAAAGCAAATTGATTACCAAGTCCAGCTATTGCAACAGTTTTACCTGTGAAATCAATAGAATTAAACTCATCAAATACATTGTCCCAATCAGCTTGAAGTTCTCCAACTCCATAAGTTGGTGAAACAAGAATAAGATTTTCAAATTCTTTCATTTGAGATATTCCATCTGCAACATTAAAAGTTTCATAATTATCTTTTCTTAAATAGAACTCCATTTCATCTACAATACCAGTAGTATTTCCAGATGTAGTACCATAAAATATTCCTATTTTTTTCATTTTTCCTCCTAAATTTCCTATAAATTACATAAATCTTTAATAACTTCGCTAGCTATAATAAGTCCAGCTGTTGATGGAACAAAAGATATACTTCCTACATTTACTTTTTTTTCTCTGCTTCCACTCTCATTGAAAGGTTTTCTAGGAAGCTCTTTTGAATAAATTACTTTTAATTTTTTAATTCCTCTATTTTTTAATTCCTTTCTCATAACTCTAGCTAAAGGACAAACAGATGTTTTGTTTATATCAGCAACTTCAAGCATTGTTGGTTCAATTTTATTTCCAGTTCCCATTGAAGATATAATAGGAGTAGATGAAGTGTTAGCTATTTCAACTAATGCTAATTTAGAAGTTACTAAATCAATAGCGTCAACAATATAATCATATTTTTTATTTTTAAAAAAAAGATCCTTGTTTTCCATACTAAACTTTTCTGGAAATTCGTGAACTATTAATTTTGGATTTATAGAAAGAAGCCTTTCTTTCATAACAGAGGTTTTTAATTTTCCAATGCTACTTTGAGTAGCTATAATTTGTCTATTTAAGTTAGTTATATCAACAGTGTCAAAATCTACTATAGAAATTTCGCCAATTCCAGATCTAACAAGTGCTTCAATAGCAAAACCTCCAACTCCTCCAACACCAAATACTATAATATGTGAATTTTGTAGTTTATTAAGATTTTCTTTTCCAATTAAAAGTTCAGTTCTTTGAAACATCAGTATATTCTCCTTGATTATATTATTTACTATTCTAGTATACCATATTATTTTTATTATAACTAAAATATTTTTAAAAATAATATACAAAAAAAGAAAAAAGAAGCCAAATTAAAGGCTTCTTTAGAATCTAATTAAATGCTATTATTTTGCTGCGTAAACTGAAACTTGTTTTTTATCTTTTCCAAGTCTTTCAAATTTTACATAACCATCAATTAAAGCAAATAAAGTGTGGTCTTTACCCATTCCCATATTGTTTCCTGGATGGAATGCAGTTCCTCTTTGTCTAACTATGATGTTTCCAGCTTTTACAACTTCTCCATCATATTTTTTGATTCCAAGATATTTAGGATTTGAGTCTCTTCCGTTTTTAACAGAACCTTGTCCTTTTTTATGTGCAAATAATTGTATATTTAAAGTAAATTGCATCTATTTTTCCTCCTTCTCTACAAGCTTTACATTTTTAGGATATTCTTTTGATAAGTTTTCGACCATCAAAGCCATACTTTCTAGAAGAGCATTCAATTCTTTCTCTTTACCTAAAGTATTCATACCTCTCATATCTACCATTAAGTATCCATCAGAATCTATTTCAAATTTAGGCATTAAGTCAAGAACATCTTGTATTCCACCCAAAGGCAACTGTAATGCCATTGAAAGTGCAGCACAAACTATATCCTCTCCATATTCAGCATACTCTGAATGTCCGGTAGCTTTGTATCCTACAATTCTACCATTTTTTCTATAAATTGTAACTTTTGTCATAAAACAATTAAGCGTTTATTGAAGTAACTTTAATTTCAGTGAATAATTGTCTGTGACCTTTTTTTCTGTGGTACCCTGTTTTTGGCTTGTATTTGAAGTTAACTACTTTAGCACCTTTACCTTGAGCTACTACTTCTGCTACAACTTTTGCTCCTTCTACTACTGGAGTTCCAACTTTTACAGTTTCTCCATTAGCTACTAAAAGAACTTCAGTTAATTCAACAGTTGTGTTAACTTCAGCATTTAATTTTTCTACTCTTAATACGTCACCTTCTGCAACTTTGTATTGTTTACCACCAGTTTTTATAACTGCGTACATCTTAACACCTCCAAAAGTATTGCAATCGCTGGTTAGGGTTGCTGATGACCCTTTCCAAGCGTAATCTACGGTAAAGTATATCATAATATATGTATTATGTCAATAAAAATAAGGTAATTCATTCAATATTATTAAAAAATAAATATATTATTAAAATTTTAATACAAGGTTGATTTTTTTTAAGAAAAGCCATATAATATAGAGTAATTATAATATATTTTGGAGGGTAAATTTTATGGGTTTTATGCCAGTGATTTTTTTTGTGGTTAGTTTTTTTTCTTCGCTTGTTGGAGCTATATGTGGAATAGGTGGAGGAGTTATAATTAAACCTGTTTTAGACGCAGTTGGAGTAATGAGCGTATCAGCAGTTAGTTTCTTATCTGGGTGTACAGTTCTTTCAATGTCTGTTATTTCTGTATTTAAAGCTTTAAAAGGTGGATCAGCAAAGATAAATACAAAACTTACAACTTGGTTAGCATTGGGAAGTGTATTTGGTGGAATCATTGGAAAAATGCTATTTCAACATATAAAAATGGCATTTTCTAATGAAAATGTTTTAGGAATGATTCAAGCAATCGTATTAGTTTTAATGACAGTTGGAACTTTTATTTATACTTTAAAGAAAGATAAAATAGAAACTAAAAAATATGAAAATAAACTTTTATGTTTAGTGATTGGAATTATTTTAGGAGTATGTTCTTCTTTCTTAGGAATAGGTGGAGGACCTATCAACTTAGTAATACTTATCTATTTCTTCTCAATGGGAACAAAAGAAGCTGCGATTAACTCAATTTACATTATTCTTTTCTCTCAAGTAGCAAGTTTAGTTCAAAGTATTATAAAACAAACTATTCCAGAAGTTAGTTTAGTATTCTTAGTTACTATGGTACTAGGTGGTGTATTAGGTGGAATAGCTGGAGGAATAGTTAATAAAAAGATTTCAGAAGAAAAAGTTGATAAACTTTTCTTAGGACTTATGGGAGTAATTATATTTATTAATATATACAATACATATGTTTTTGCAACAGCTAAATAGATAGATAATATAAAGAAAGGGCATTAACGCCCTTTCTTAATTTTTTGGATAAAATTTTATTAAAAATTCTCCTTTTTCTCTTACAAAAAGTTTTCCTTCTGCTTCTTTACAAGTATAAACAACAACAATCAATCCATCTCGTTCATTAGTACAATCAATGGCTTCACTAACTACTTGATATTCACGTCCATTTTTATGATTTATCCATATAGAATTTTTTTTAATCATTTTTATTACCTCGTTCTATTTGAAAAGTTTCTTTTTATAATATCCTTCAGCAAGATATACAGCAGCTAATGGATTATGCCCAAGTACTCTATCTTTTACTGCAAAAACTGTAATAGGAGCTTCTGAATATTTAATAAATAGAGAGTCGTGTCCAACACAAAGTCCTAAAAGAATATTTAGATCTGTTTTTTCAGAATTTAGAAACTTTGCTTGTCCAATAGGATTACACATAGGTTCATAAGTGCAAGGTCTAACTTGTTCATCATTTTTTATTCCTATAAACTCTTTTGGAATAGAACCACTTTTACAAATAACAGAGGTTACTTCAAATCCGTTGTGTCTAAGGATAGAAGCAAAAGTTTTAGCTTCTTTAGCAAGTCCAACGCAAAAAGCTAATCCTAATTTTTTATAGTTGCACTTTTTAGCAAAAGCTATTATCTCTTCAACTCTTGTTTGCTGACAGTAGCCTTCTGCTTCAACTAAGGCTGAATTATGAGCAAGTAACATATTTTCATTTTCAAGATAATATTTTTTTATATCCTCTATTTTTTCTAAATCTCTACAAGGACAATTTAAAGGTGCATCAGTTAAATCTCCAGTTCTACAACTATGCTTTGTACAAGAATCACAAGTATACATAAAACCATCTCCTTAAGTTTTTAATTATTTTTCTATTTTTTATATTATAAAATTTATTCTACTGTATGTCCTCATATATTTAATATAGCTTATAAAATTTTAACTTATAACTATATTATAACTTAATTTGCAAAAAAATTAAATATTTATGGTATTTACTTGTGAAAAACTCAAAAAAATAATATAATATTGAACATACAATAAAGATTAAAGGAGATGATAATATGCATCTGTTATTAGAAAATTTTTTGGCAGATATTTTAGCTATTTTGCCTAAAATAGTTTTCAGAGGTATTATTTTATTTATTTTATTTATTTTATGGCCTAAGTTTTTATCAGTTGTTTTAACTGGATATACAAAAACACTAGAAAGAAAAAAAGTAGATCCTTTATTACAAAGTTTTACTATTTCTCTTTTAAAAACTGTATTCTACATTACTTTGTTCTTTGTAGTTGTAAGTATAATAGGAATTAAAGCAACTTCATTAGTAACAGTTCTAGGTACTGCAGGATTGGCTGTTGGTTTGGCATTACAAGGAAGTTTGACAAACCTTGCTGGAGGAATGTTGATTCTATTCTTTAAACAATTCTCAAAAGGTGACTATATTTCTACTGGTTCATTAGATGGTACAGTAGATCAAATTCATATTCTTTATACTACATTAATTACACCAGACAACAAAGTTATAATTATTCCAAATGGACAATTAGCAAATGGAGCAATTATAAACTTCTCTAAAAATCCAGTTAGAAGATTGGATATGGTTTTTTCAGTTTCATATGATACGCCATCAGAAAAGGTAAAAGAAATTTTAAATAAAATAGCTGATGAGCACCCTGCTGTAATAAAAACAAGAGAAAAAACTATAAGAATGTCAAAACAAAGTGCAAGTTCTTTAGATTTTGTCTTTAGAGTTTGGGTTGAAAATAAAAATTATTGGTCTGCGATGTTTGATTTTAATGAAATTGTAAAAGATGAATTTGATAAACACGGAATTGAAATTCCATATCAAAAAATTGATATTTATAACAAATAATTAATTAAATTTTTTTAAATAAAAAAAATTTTTTTGTAACAAATTTTAAATTTTGTGGTATAATATTCGAAATATATTTTTTAGTTTTTAACTTTAGATTTTAAGTATAAATAAATTTTTACAAGAAAAAAAGGAGAAAGATGATGAACGGAAAAATAGTAAAAGAAGCTATAACATTTGATGACGTATTACTTATACCTGCAAAATCAGAGGTATTACCACACGAGGTTAGTTTAAAAGCTAGATTAACTAAAGATATAACATTAAATGTACCTATTCTAAGTGCTGCTATGGATACAGTAACAGAATCAGACTTAGCTATTGCTTTAGCTAGACAAGGTGGAATCGGATTTATTCACAAGAATATGAGTATAGCAGATCAAGCTGCAGAAGTTGACAGAGTAAAAAGAATTGAAAGTGGAATGATTAGAAACCCTGTTACTTTAAAAGCAGATTGTACAGTAGGATTTGCTGAAGATCTAATGAGAAGATATAAAATTTCTGGACTTCCAGTTATTGAAGATGATGGAAAACTTATCGGAATTGTAACTAACAGAGATATTAAATATCATAAAGATATGGAACAACTTGTTGGAGAAATTATGACAAAAGAAGAGCTTATTACTGCTCCAGTTGGAACAACTTTGGAACAAGCTAAAGAAGTTCTACTTTCTCATAGAATTGAAAAACTACCTATCGTAGATGAAAATGGATACTTAAAAGGACTTATAACTATAAAAGATATAGACAATTTAACAGAATATCCAAATGCTTGTAAAGATGCTCACGGAACTTTAAGAGTAGGAGCTGCAGTTGGAATTGGAACAGATACTTTAGAAAGAGTTGAAGCACTTGTAAGAGCAGGAGTAGATATTATTACTGTTGACTCTGCACACGGACATTCAGCAGGAGTTATCAGAAAAATAAAAGAAATTAGAGCAGCTTTCCCTAAATTAAATCTAATTGGAGGAAACATTGTAACTGCTGAAGCAGCTCTTGACCTAATTGAAGCAGGAGTAGATGCAGTTAAAGTTGGAATTGGACCAGGATCTATTTGTACAACAAGAGTTGTTGCAGGAGTTGGAGTTCCTCAATTAACAGCTGTAAATGATGTATATCAAGTATGTAAAGAAAGAGGAATCGGAGTAATTGCCGATGGAGGAATTAAACTTTCAGGAGATATCGTAAAAGCTCTAGCAGCAGGAGCAGATTGTGTAATGCTAGGAGGAATTTTAGCAGGAACTAAAGAAGCTCCAGGAGAAGAAATTATTCTTGAAGGAAGAAAATATAAAATTTATGTAGGAATGGGATCAATAGCAGCAATGAAGAGAGGATCTAAAGATAGATACTTCCAAAACGATGCTAAAAAACTAGTTCCAGAAGGAATTGAAGGACGTATTGCTTATAAAGGAAGCTTAAAAGACGTTATATTCCAACTTTGTGGAGGAATTAGAGCAGGTATGGGATACTGTGGAACTCCTACAATAGAAGATCTAAAAGTAAATGGAAGATTTATAAAAATAACTGGAGCAGGATTAAGAGAAAGCCATCCACACGATATTACAATAACTAAAGAGGCTCCTAACTACTCTAAATAATAGTTTAGTTTTCCTCGAGGGATTGATTTTGTAATTTAGATTTAAGAGAGGAAAATCAGATGAAAAAATTAATAATAAAAAAATTAATTTTAATTTCATTTATTGTATTAGGTGTAAACTTAAATGCTTATGAAATAAAAGAGATAAAAACTTTAGATGAAATAACTAAAGAGGTAAATAAAACTTCAACTAAAAAACATAAAAGTAGTTCTGAAACTTTAGGATTAATTCCTTTAGAAAAAATTTCTGAAGAAGGGAATGTCAAAAAAGAAGTTTTAGCACCATCTCAAAAAGAAAAAAAGAATCTAAGAGTAGTAGATATAAGTGAAAAATTTTATGGAAATGATAAACTTGTATATGTAAAAGGAGAAAGCAAACCTTTTACAGGAAAATTTGCACTATTTTTAGGTGAGATAATAGAAAGTAGTGAAGAATATCAAAATGGAAAACTTCACGGTGAAAGAGTTTGGTATTCAGATGATGGAAAAATTATTATGAGTGAAAACTATAATAATGATAAATTAGATGGAGAGCAAAAAGCTTACTATACTAATGGTAAAATTAAATCTATCATAAGCTACGATAATAATAAAATTGTTGGACTTGAAGTTTATGCTAAAAATGGTTCACCTCTTCATAAAGCAAATCTAAGTACTGGAACTGGTATTTGGAAAACTTTTTGGGATAATGGAAACATTATGGAAGAGGGAAGATACAAAAATTGGTCAAAAGATGGGACTTGGAAGAGATACCAAGAAAATGGAACTGTTGATAGTATAACAGTCTATGAAAATGGAAAACAAAAGAGTCAAACTTGGAATTAATGAAAGCCACAGGGAAACCTGTGGTTTTTATTTTTAT
>JAUNAY010000057.1 GCA_030527385.1 Fusobacterium sp.
AGTTTTACAAACTATCGTCCCAAACTTTTAAAAAAAGAGGGAAATATTTATTTCTTTGAAGTTGCTAATGAAAATGCTAAAATATATTTTAGACAATTTTCGAAAGAAGCAGAGATATTAGAACCTAAAAAATTACGTGAAGAGATAAGAGATGAATATCTTGAAATATTAGAATTGTACAGAGATTAAGCTAGAAAAAAGATTAGAAGTATGAAATTTTATTCTTCTAGTCTTTTTTTTATTTAAAATTTAATTTATAATATATTTTAAATATCAAATCTTTTTTATTGACAAATTTATATTTATTGAATATAATGATAATAGAAAAATATGAGGAGGTGCCAAAATGTTACCATTAGCTTTTGCAGAACCAAATAGAGAAGTTATAATTAAAGATATTAGAGGGACAGGTTGTTGTAAAGGAAAATTATTAGAAAAAGGTTTTTGTATAGGAAAAAAACTTTGTGTTGTAAGAGATGGAAGTGGTGGAGTTATAGTTAAAATGAATGATTGTAAATATGCTCTAAACTTTGGTTTGGCATCTAAAATAATTGTAGAAATATAAAATATAAATAATAATCTAAGATGGCAGTCTTTTATGACTGCTATTATTTAGAAATAATATTTTGATAAACAAAGAATATGTTTTTTTAAATATATGGAGGTAGAAATTATGAAACTTTGTGATTTAAGGAATGGAGAGAAGGCTAAAATCGTAAAAATAGGAAGAATTGGGGAATTGAAAAAAAGACTGGTAGATATGGGAGTGACTGCTGGTGAGACTATCAAATTAGAGAGAAATGCTCCTCTTGGAGATCCTCAAGAATATATAGTAAAGGCTACTGGGATAGCAATAAGAAAAGAAGACGCAAAAAATATAGAAGTTGAAAAATTTGAAGAATAGGAGAAAAATAGATGATAAAGATAGCTTTTGCAGGAAATCCAAATGTAGGAAAATCTGCTTTAATTAATGCCATAGCAGGATCAAAATTAAAAGTAGGAAACTGGCCAGGTGTAACAGTTGAAAAGAAAGAAGCGATATTTAGTTACAAAGGAGAGGAAATAAAACTGGTTGATTTGCCAGGTGTGTATAGTCTTAGTCCTTATACTTTAGAAGAGAAGATAACAAGAGATTTTATATTAGAAGAAAATCCAGATGTTGTTGTAAATGTTGTGGATTCTACAAATCTTGAAAGAAATTTATATCTTACTTTTTTGTTAAAAGAGTTAGAAAAACCAATGATAATGGCTCTTAACTTTTATGATGAATTTTCAAAATTGAATTATAAATTAAGTATGAAAGAGTTTCAAGATATGATTGAAGTTCCAGCAATACCAGTATCTGCACTTAAGGGAACTGGAATAGAAGAACTTTTAGAGTCAATTATAAATCTATCTCAAACAAAAGATAAGAGAAAAAAATATTCTCTTCCTTTTGATAAAACAATTTTATCTTTAATTAAAGAAGTAGAATATAAAATTTTAACTAATGAAAAACTTATTCCAGCAACTAAAGAGTATTCAAAAGAGTTTTTAGCAATTAAGTTTTTAGAAAGAGATAGCCATATTATAGATAAGATAAAAAATAAATATGGAGTAGATACAACAGGATTATTTGATGAAGAGATAGAAAAACTAGAAAATAAATATGACAATGATAGTGAAACAATTTTTGCAGAGGGAAGATATGGAACTGTAAATGGTATACTTGCTAGAACTTTTACAACTTCAATAAAATCAAGATTAGATTTTACAGATAAAATTGATAAAATACTTTTAAATAGAATTTTAGGATTACCATTGTTTTTCTTAATTATGGCTGGAGTAATGGGATTTGTATTTAATGGAAGTGCTCCATTTATTGATTGGGTAGATGGATTTTTTGGAGATTTTGTTGGAAAGTATGTAGGTATGTTAGTTGAAGGAACTCCAGAGTGGCTAAGTTCATTAATAATAGATGGAATAGTTGGAGGAGTTGGAGGAGTTCTTACTTTCGTTCCAGTTATGGTGTTCCTATATTTCTTCTTAGCTATTTTAGAAGAAAGTGGATATATGTCTAGGGTAGCATTTTTAATGGATAAGATAATGAGAAGATTGGGACTTAATGGAAAGGCATTTGTTCCAATGGTTGTTGGATTTGGATGTACAGTCCCAGCAATCTATGCAACAAGAACTTTAGAAGATGAAAGTTCAAGAAAATTGACAGCTGCTATGTCACCATTTATGTCTTGTGGAGCAAGATTGCCAGTATATGGACTTTTTACAGCAGCATTCTTTGGAGCAAAGGCAGGGCTTGTAGTTGTTTCAATATATTTATTTGGAATATTAGTAGCAATATTGGTAGGACTTGGATTAAAAAATCTTAAAGGGTTTAAATCTGAAAATAAAGCTCTATTGATAGAGTTACCACCATATAGAATACCAAGTTTAAAAGTAATTTTAAATTCAACTTGGCTTAGAGTATTTGACTATATTAAAAGAGCAGGAACAGTTATTTTAGGTATAATGATGATTTTATGGGCATTAACATATTTCCCTAACAATGGAGATTCAAATTCATCATATATAGCAAAGTTTGGACATACATTTGCTCCAATTATGAAACCAACAGGATTTGGAGATAGATGGGAAACAGTTGCAGCTATCCCACCAAGTATAGCAGCAAAAGAGGTTGTTGTAGGTTTCTTAGCTCAAGCTCTTCCACTTGCAGAAGAGGAAGTAGTTGAAGAGGAAGTAGAGGAAACTACTTTTAGTGAAGATTTAGCAGAACAAGTAAAAGGATTTGGAGGAGCAGTAAAAGACTCTGTGTTGGGAATGTTGAGTTTAGATGTAGGAGGATTATTTGCAACACCAGATGCTGAAGAGATAGAGGAAGAGGGAAAAGGAATAGTACAAGCTACTGCTAATTTGTGGCCAAATGACAATTTAGCTCCACTTAGAGCATATTCATTTATGGTATTTATTTTGTTAGTAGTGCCTTGTGTAGCAACATTAGGGGCTATAAAACACGAGTTTGGTTGGAAATATTTAGGTTTTGTAGTAAGCATTATGTTAGTAGTTCCATACATAGCATCTACACTTGTCTTCCAAATAGGAAAATTGTTTTTCTAAGTTAGATCTATTTATTTTCTAAATAAGAGGAGATGATAGAATGAAAACAGCTATTTTAATAGGAATAGTAGGAATTATAGGATTTTATGCTTTAAGAAGTGTGTATAGAATGTTAACAGCAAAAGAGGGTGGCTGTGGTTGCAGTTGTGGAAGTTGTAAAGCTTCTGGAAAATGCCCAAGTCATAAGTCTTAGAAAATAAAATAAATTCCTTTGTTAAAGATGAACTTACTTTTGATAAGTTCATCTTTATTATTTTTCTAAAAAATTTAGCTTGAAAAAATATTGAGGAATGCTATAATAAATTTTTAGAATAGTAATAATTATAAAGGAGAAAATTGTATGGAAATTAATGTATTAATTATAGTTGTAATAGCTATTGTTGTAGGTATATTGGTTTATAGATCTCAAAAGAATGAAGATAATTTTAAAATAGAGGATAAAATGTGCTTTTATTATAGGTTTGCTGGAGATTTAGAGTGGTTAAAAGTACAGTTAGAAAAGTATAGATTTGAATCTTTAAAATATTTGTTTGCGTGTAAAAGAAAAGAGGAGTCAGATTTTTATATAGCAATAGGGGAACTTGATAATGAAATAGTGGTAAATTTTTACGCCACAGAATTTAATTATTCGAAAAAAAACGGAGTATCTTTATTAGTTAAAGATTTAAAGTTGAATGAGGATCAATATGAAGAATTAATAGAGAATATGAAAGATACATATATAGAAGATAGAAAAAAAGCTCTTTCTATGGAAGAAAAATAAATAAATTTTTATTGACATTTGGACTTATATAACGTATATTAAAGTTTGATATAAATTTATAAAAAAAGGGAGTTGATAGGAGAGAAATGAAAAAGAAACAGGTAACACTTTATTATGCACTACTGCCAGTAATATTTTTGGTAGGAATACTTTATTATTCTGTTCAGGTTGCAAAACTTGATGTGCATATTCCAATTTTTATCTCAGCAATTTTTGCTGGATTAGTAGCAATAATTTCGGGTTGTGCAACTTGGAATGAATTGGAAGATGGTGTCGTAGATACGATAAAGATGTCTATGAGAGCGGTATTAATTCTAATGATAATTGGAATGGTTATTGGAAGTTGGATTTTATCTGGAATAGTTCCAACAATGATTTATTATGGATTAAAAATAATACACCCAACCGTATTTTTACCAGTGACAGTATTGATTTGTTCAATAGTATCAATAGCCACAGGAAGTTCGTGGAGTACAGCTTCCACAGTAGGAATTGCATTGGTAGGAATAGGAGAGGGATTAGGACTTCCTAGACCCATTATAGCAGGAGCAATTATATCAGGAGCATATTTTGGAGATAAACTTTCCCCAATGTCTGATACAACAACATTAGCACCAGCTATGGCAGGCTCAAATCTGTTTGAACATATAAAACATATGCTATATACAACAGTACCAGCTTATACTATTACTTTGATTGCTTTTGTAATCTTAGGATTTAAAAAGACAGCAGGTGGAGAGGTTGATACTGCTCAAATAAATGAGATATTGAATGCTTTAGAGGGAGCATTTAATATAAATCCATTTTTACTTTTAATTCCGATTTTTGTTATAGGAATGGTAATAATGAAAGTCCCTGCAATACCTGGACTATTTATAGGATCATTGCTAGGAGCAGGAACAGCAGTTTTAGTACAAGGAGCTAGCTTTAAAGATGCTTTATACTCTTTACATTATGGATATGTAGGTAATACAGGAATGCCTATGGTAGATGAGTTATTAACTAGAGGTGGACTTGATTCTATGATGTGGACAGTTTCTTTGATAATGTGTGCTATGACTTTTGGTGGAATTATGGAAAAATCTGGAATGCTTGGAAGAATAGCTCAAGAGATTTTAAAATTTGCCAATACAGATGGAAAATTGATATTAGCAACAATACTTACACCAATTTTTGTAAATAATGTGGCAGGAGATCAATATTTATCTTTAGTTATTCCAGGGAGAATGTTTAAAGAAAGCTATGAGGAGAGAGGACTAGCTCCTAAAAATTTATCGAGAGCCTTAGAAGATTCTGGAACAATGTCATCACCATTGGTACCTTGGAATACTTGTGGAGCATTTATGATGAGTGCTTTAGGAGTAGGACCGTGGGTTTATGTTCCATATTGCTTCTTTAATATAATATCTCCAATATTATCTATAATCTATGGATTTACAGGATTTACAATAGAAAAAATAAAAAAAGATTAAAATAAAATGGAGTTGTGTTGTAACAGCTCCATTTATATTTTCTATTTTTCAACTTTATAAATATTTGAGATATTAATTTCTAAAAACTTTTCAGCAACCTTTTTAAATTTTTCGATATCGCCACTTACAAAAAATTCAAGTTTTCCCTTTTCTTTTGAAGAGTTTAAAAGATTAAGTTCTTTTAGTGTCTTTTGTAGTTCTAAGGTAGTTTCCTTAGCAGGATCTACAATATTTTTATTAAATATTCTACTTACATCTTTTCTTATAATTGGATAGTGAGTGCAACCTAGAATGATTGTGTCAACACACTTAGGAAAAACAGCTATATGTTTTTTTAAAATTTCATCTCCATTTTTATATGATTCCCAATCATTTTCTATCATTGGACACAATTCAGAACAACCCTCTTGATATACTCTTATGTTTTTATCTATTTTTCTGATAGCATTGGCATAAGCATTTGATTTAGCTGTAAAAGGGGTTGATAAAACACCAATATTTTTAGTTGAGCTAGTATTTATAGCAGATATAGCTCCAGGGTTAATAACTCCTATAACAGGAATGTTGTATTTTTGATGAATTATATCTAAAGATGCAGCAGTAGCAGTATTACAAGCTATAACCACAGCTTTACAACGATTTTTCATAAAAAAATCCATAATTTTTAAACATAAATTTTGTAAAACTTCTAGTGATTTTTCACCATAAGGAGAGTTTCCACTATCTCCATAGTAGAGAATATTTTCATTAGGTAAAGCATTAAGAATCTCTTTTAAAACAGTTGTTCCCCCAACACCAGAATCAAAAACACCGATGTTAAAATTGTTATCCATAAATTTAATCCCCCCTATTTAAGCATTTAATTTATGTTGTAATTAAATTAAGAGAACATATTAATAAAGATAGTAATTACAGCAGCATTTGTAAAGTCAATAAATAAAGCTCCAACTAAAGGAACAATAAAGAATGCTTTTGTAGAAAATCCATTTACAGAAGTAAATGATTCCATATTTGCTATTGCAGTAGGAGTAGCTCCTAATCCAAATCCACAGTGTCCAGTTACCATAACGGCAGCATCATATTTTGTAGCAATAAATGGAAGTCTCATAACATTGTAAGTTACAAAATATGTATAGAACATTACAAAGACTGTTTGAATAGCAAGTATAACAATCATTGGTACAGCAAGAGCTGTAAGTTCCCATAATTTCATTGTCATAAGTGCCATTGACAAGAATATAGAAAGTGAAATATTTCCAACTACGTCAATCTCTTTCATAGGAAGAGGTTTTTTCATAGAGTCACAAATATTTCTCATAAGTGCAGCAACCAACATAGGTCCTATATATGCAGGAAGAGATAATCCACCTTTCATCAACCATTGAGTATGTGCTTTAACAAATGGAGGAATATAAGCTCCAATTCCCATAGCTATTGAGATTGCTACAACAGCATATAAAATTTTATCTTCAGTAATAGCTGAATCCTCTTTTTTAAGATCTGCGTCTTGAGATTTGTTATCTTCACCTTTTAAATTATGTTTTAACATAAGTCTTCTAGCTACTGGTCCACCTATCAAACAACCCATAACTAATCCGTAAGTAGCAGCAGCAATACCAGCAGTATCAGCACCTGGAACACCTAAGTCAACAATAGTTTTACCAAATGCTCCAGCAGTTCCGTGTCCACCAGTAAGAGGAACAGAACCAACTACAAGTCCAAATAATGGGTGTTGTCCCATAACTTTAGCAAGTCCAACTCCAATGACATCTTGACAAATAACTAATCCTGTGGCAACTGCTAAGAATATAGCAACTCCAATTCCACCTTGAGCAAGAAGTTTTAAACTTGCCATAAATCCAACAGTAGTAAAGAATGCAATCATTAAGAAATTTTGTAAAGTTAAATCAAACTCAATAGAAAAAGCTCCTGTTTGACGACCTATAAGAATAAATATAGAAAAAATTAACCCACTTACAACTGGTGCAGGAATAAAGAATTTTTGTAAAACTGGGGATTTACTTTTAATCCATCTTCCTAACATTAGTAGCACTACTGATATAGCAAGTGTTTCAGCCATACCTATTTTCATTTCCATTTTTGAACCTCCTATGATTGTTTTGTCATATGATACCCTATTAATACTAATAATACTATATATTATTAAATAGTCAATAGAGTATAATAATATATTATTTAAATGTTTTTAATAAAATTAATATATATATTAATTATCTGTTTTTTCAAATAAAAATAGAATTAAAAACAAAAATGAGATTTTTTTCGAAAGTATTATTCT
>JAUNAY010000058.1 GCA_030527385.1 Fusobacterium sp.
AGGAGAGATTATCTTCTTACAAAACTTTTATTAAATCACGAAATTATTTTAACTCACGAAAGTAAAACTTTAGATGTTACTAGAAGAACTTTAAACAATGATTTAATTGAAGTAAAAAAATTTTTAAAGGAATATCACCTTAATGTTATTGCTATTCCAGGTAAAGGAGTAAAAATTTCTGGAAAATCAGAAAGAATAAATGCGCTTCTTATCGCATTTTTCACTAAATTTCTTTCTGTTGGAGTAAATTTAAAAACTATTTTTAAAAATATTCTATTTTCTTTGGTAGAAGAGAAAAAACTTGAAGATATTTTATTAAAAACAAATATTTTTTTAGAGAAAATAGAAAAAAATCTACAATCTTTTAGCTTCTATGCTGTTATCTCTATTGTTATTTTATCTTTTACTTCTAAAGAAAACAAAAAATTTTTGTACAATATAGAAAATATTAACACTGAAGAGTATAAAAATATAAAAAACTTTTTCAAAAATGAATTAGATATTTTTCTTCCAGATGAATATATATATGTAATTATTGAAATTTTAAACAAAACTTATATTTCAAATTTTGAAATAAAATTAAAGCAAAATGCAATAAGTTTTTTTGATGAATTGGATAAAACTATTTTTAAAGATTCAAAATTAGATTTAGAGTTAAAAGAGAAAATATTCTCCTTAATTAAAATCGCAGATTATAAATCTAGGCTTAATATAACAGAAAAAAACATCAAAGTTTCTGATCTACCAAAATATAACTTGGATATTTTTTATACTCTTCAAGAGTTATTACCTAAATATTTTAGATCTTTTGAAATAGAAGATATTATTTTGCTTACTAGATTTATTCAAGCCGAAATTCAAGATCAAAATAAAAATAGGAAAAAAGTTGTTGTTATAGATAATACTTTAAATCAATTTGCTGGAAAAAGAATAGGTAATTTTTTAAAAAATATTTATGGTTTTGAAATAATAAATTATATTCCTTTATATAGGCTTAAATACTTCTTAACTCAAGAAAAAAATATAGATATGATAATCTCTTTAGTAAATCTTGATTTTGAAATTGAAAATATTCCTGTATATGAAATTGAGTTTAAAAAGTTTTGGAAAAATTTTAAACTTTTAGATGAATAAAAAGGTGCTAGTTTTTAAACTAACACCTTTTGTTTATATAGAATATTTCATTTAATTAATATTAAAGTATTTTTTACATATCCCTAGTTACAACTACATCTACACCAGTATTAAGAACATTTTTTATTACAACATCTCCTCTTTTTACTGGTGAAACAAGCTCGATATCTTTTAGAAGTTCCATACATTTAAAATTTAATTCCTTTGGAATAGCATCGTTTGTTTTAACTGATACTCTGTTATGGATACCACCTTTAATTTTTACAGTAGAAGTTATTACTCTTTTTGGAGCTGTAAGTTCTTCTTTTCCATATTTTTCCCCTCTTGGACAAGTATTTCCAGTCACTTCAAGAGTTTCTGTATCAACTGTAAGATGACACCCCATCGGACAAACTATACAAATCATATTTTTTTTCATTATTTATCACCACCTGTTAGCTCAACAGTTAAGCTCTTACCTACCATACTATCTAATATTTTTTTAGGAACCATTACTTTTTCCATTTCTCCTGGTGCTAAATGTTGCTTATTTAGACTCATTAGCACTTTTTCTTCATCTCTTATCTCTAATTTTACATTTTTATAGATATTATTTACTCTCATAAAAATCTCTAAAGCTTTATCAATATTTTCAGCTCTAAATTTTTGAGGAACTGTATATGTAATTCCTCTTCCATTTATTATGTCTTTATACTCTCCATCTTTAACTTCATTTTTTATATATTTTGCTGCTGATGTTCCAGCTTTTCTAGCTTCAGCACTAACAAAATCCACAAGATCGTGTACGTGAACAACATTTCCACAAGCAAATATTCCATCTACACTTGTTTCCATCATTTCATTTACTATTAATCCATTTGTTCTTCTATCAATTTCAAGTCCTGTTTTTCTTGAAATATCATTTTCTGGAATTAATCCTACTGATAATAGAAGTGTATCACAATCATATTCTTTTTCAGTTCCAGGAATAGGTTTTCTATTTTCATCAACCTTTGCTATAACTACCTTTTCTAATCTCTCTTTTCCAACTACATCTACAACTGTATGACTTAAATATAGTGGTATATTATAATCATCAAGACATTGAACTATATTTCTAGTAAGTCCCCCTGAAAAAGGCATAAGTTCAACAACAGCTTTTACCTCTGCTCCCTCAAGAGTAAGTCTTCTTGCCATAATAAGCCCTATATCCCCAGATCCAAGAATAAGAACTTTTTTACCTACCATATACCCTTCCATATTTATAAATCTTTGAGCAGCCCCAGCAGTAAATATTCCTGAAGGTCTATCTCCTGGAATTGATATAGCTCCTCTTGTTCTCTCTCTACAACCCATAGCAAGTATAACTGCTTTAGCCTCTATTACCATATATCCATCTTTACTATTGATTGCGTGAATTTTTTTATCTTTAGTTAAGTCCAAGACCATTGTATCCAATTTATATTCTATATTCATTTCTAAAAGCTTTTCTATAAATCTTTGAGCATACTCTGGTCCAGTTAACTCCTCTTTAAACTCGTGAAGTCCAAATCCATTGTGAATACATTGCTGTAAAATTCCACCTAACTCTTTATCTCTTTCTATTACTAATATACTTTCTATTCCATTTTTTTTAGCTTCAATAGCTGCTGCAAGTCCTCCAGGACCTCCTCCAATAACTACTAAATCATATTTCATAGTTGATTCCTCCTACTTTTTAGTTTCTCCAGTTAGAATATAAGCTCCTTTTTTATCTAAAACAATTTCATCTAATTTTTTATTTAATTCTCTAGCTAAGATCTCTTGAACTCTTGGTCCACAGAAACCACCTTGGCATCTTCCCATACCAGGTCTACATCTCTTCTTAACACCATCTACTGTTCTAGCTCCTAAAGTTCTATGAATAACATCTACTATTTCTCCCTCTGTGATACTTTCACATCTACATATTATTCTTCCATATCTAGGATCTTTTGCTATAACTTCAGCTTTTTCTTCTGGAGTTAAATCCATAAAGTGAATTTGAGGTTTATTCTTTTTAAATTCAGCTTTCTTAGTAGGATTTCCTAATTTTTCAACTACCATTTTTGCTACATCTACACCAATAGCTGGAGCTGATGTAAGTCCAGGAGATTTTGTTCCAGCAATATTAAAGAATCCCTTAGCATCTTCTGCCTCTCCTATAATAAAGTCTCCTGTATCTGATTCTGCTCTAAGTCCTGCAAAGTTTCTTATATTATCTCTAAAGTTTATAGTTGGTACACTCTTTAGTGCTTGAGTTTTTATTAAATCCATTTCATTTATTGTATTTCCAACATCATCTTTGCTTTCAACATCTGTTGCAGTAGGTCCAGCTATTAAGTTTCCGTGAACAGTACGAGCAACTAAAATTCCTTTTCCCATTTTGCTTGGACATTGGAAAATAACACTATTTACTAAAGCACCTTGTACTTTATCTAGTAAGAAATATTCCCCTTTTCTTGGAATAATATTAAAATGTTTCTTACTTACCATATCATTTATTTGATCAGCATAAACACCAGCAGCGTTTATAACTGTTTTTGTCAAAATCTCTTCTTTTTCTGTTATAACTTTATATCCATTTTCAACTTTTTGTATATCTACTACTTTACTATTTAATCTTACTTCTACACCATTTTCTACAGCATTTTCAAGCATTTTTATTACAAATTCCCAAGGTCCAACTATTCCTGCTGTCCCTGCATAAAGTCCAGCTACAATATTTGGATTCAAATTAGGCTCTCTTTTTAAGATCTCTGCTCCCTCAAGGATTTCAAGTTCTGGAACTCCATTTTTTATTCCTCTTTCATATAGTTGTTCAATATGTGGTCTTTCCTCTTCTGAAAAAGCAAGTACATATGATCCACATCTTTTAAAAGGTGCTCCAATCTCCTTACACAAATCTTCAAACATAGCATTTCCAAGCACATTATATTTAGCCATTAATGTACCATTAGCTGCATCATATCCAGCGTGTATAATAGCTGAGTTTGCTTTACTTGTTCCATTAGATACATCATTTTCTTTGTCCAATACAACCACATTCAAATCGTATCTTGATAGTTCACGAGCAACACAAGCTCCCATTATTCCAGTTCCTATCACTACAACATCTACCATCTTATCCTCCTGTTATAAAAAAAGGTCAAGCAAACAGAGAGAACTTAATTTCTCTCTTAATTGCTTGACCCACATCATCTCTAGTCAAATATTTTTTTCTTTATTATCTCTCAACTTTAGGAATTTGTCAAGCCCTTTATATTTTATTATATATTAAGCGTCCTCTTCTTCCCATTTCATAGCTCTTTCTACAGCCTTTTTCCAACCTTTGTATTTTTTAGCTCTTACTTCATCAGCCATTTCACATTTGAACTCTCTATCTAAGATCCATTGTTTTTTAATCTCTTCTTTAGATTCCCAGAATCCTACTGCTAATCCTGCTAGATATGCAGCTCCTAATGCTGTTGTTTCAAGAATTACTGGTCTTCTTACAGTTGTTCCTAAAATATCAGCTTGGAATTCCATCAAGAAGTTGTTTGCAGCAGCTCCACCGTCAACCTTAAGTCCTGTTAATTTAATTCCAGAGTCCTCTTGCATAGCTTCAAGTACATCTCTTGTTTGATAAGCTATTGATTCTAATGTAGCTCTTATAATATGATTTTTGTTAGCTCCACGAGTTAATCCAACAATTGCTCCTCTTGCATACATATCCCAATATGGTGCTCCAAGTCCAACAAATGCAGGTACTACATAAACTCCAGCACTATCTTTTACTTTTCTAGCAAAATATTCTGTATCACTTGATTCATTTACAAGTTTTAATTCATCTCTTAACCATTGAACACTTGCTCCACCTATAAAGATACTTCCCTCAAGAGCATACTCAACTTTTCCATTAAGTCCAATAGCTATTGTTGTAACAAGTCCATTTTGACTGTGAATCATCTTATCACCAGTATTCATAAGTAAGAAGCAACCAGTTCCATAAGTATTTTTAGATTCTCCTTTTTCGAAACAAGCTTGTCCAAATAATGCTGATTGTTGGTCTCCTGCTACCCCAGCAATAGGTATTCTGTGTCCTCCTACTCCTCCAAGGTTAGCATATCCAAATGTTCCACTGCTATCTTTTACAACTGGAAGCATTGATTCTGGTATTCCTAATATATCAAGAAGTTTTTTATCCCATTTTAGCTCTTTTATATTATAAATCATTGTTCTTGACGCATTTGTATAGTCAGTAGCGTGAACTTTTCCATTTGTTAATTTCCAAATCAACCAAGTATCTACTGTTCCAAATAGTAAATCTCCTCTTTCAGCTTTTTCTCTAGCTCCCTCTACATTATCAAGTATCCATTTAATTTTTGTTCCAGAGAAATAAGCATCTAGCACAAGTCCTGTATTTTCTTTAATATACTCTTCTAAACCATCTATTTTTCTTAATTCATCACAAATTTTTGCTGTTCTTCTACATTGCCACACTATTGCGTTATAAACAGGTTTTCCAGTATGTTTATCCCAAACTATTGTAGTTTCTCTTTGGTTAGTTATACCTATTCCAATGATGTCGTGTTGTGATATTCCCTCTTTAGCTATTACTTCTGCAAGAGTTCCACTTTGGCTTGACCAAATTTCCATAGGATCGTGTTCTACCCAACCCTCTTTTGGATATATTTGTGTAAACTCTTTTTGAGCAACTCCAACTATCTTTTGATCACTATCAAATATCACTGCTCTTGAACTTGTTGTTCCTTGATCTAAAGCTACAATATACTTCTTGTTCATATAATAACCCTCCTAATTTGTGAATCAGATAATAAGTTTATTCTATCCCTAAAATGATGTTTTTAACCCTAAATTATTGTTTTTATTAAATACAAGCTGCTACAAAAGCATCAAATATTACAGCCCCTAATATTGCTCCAATGATAGGTCCTACAACTGGAACCCAAGCATATCCCCAGTTTGATCCACCTTTTCCTTTAATTGGAAGAATAGCGTGTGCAATTCTTGGTCCTAAGTCTCTAGCTGGGTTGATAGCAAATCCAGTTGCTCCTCCAACTGCTACTCCAATTACAAATATAAGTAATCCTACTAAGAAAGCTCCCATTCCTGCTCCTACTCCATTTGCACTATATCCAGTTGCTAATATTCCAAGCACAAGAATAGCTGTTCCAATAATTTCTGTTACAACGTTCCAAGGTTTGTTGTCAATAGCTGGTCCAGTAGCAAATACACCTAATTTTGTTCCTGCTTCTGGCTCATCGTCCATAAGGTCTTTATTTGCTAAGTATGCTAATGTCGCTCCAAATATTCCACCTAACATTTGTGCAATTATATATCCTGGAAGTAATGCTGGATCTAATCTTCCAGTCATAGCAAATGCTATTGAAAGTGCTGGATTTAGATGTGCTCCACTTACCCAACCAGTAAGATATGCTGACATTGTTACTGCCATACCCCAACCTAGACAAGTGCAGATCCAACCTCCACCTTTAGCAAAACTTTTTCTTAAACTAAGAGTCATATTGATTCCGTTTCCTAATAATAGTAGAAGTGTTGTTCCTACAAATTCCGCTAAATACATTGAACTTGGTGCCATAAAAAATCCTCCTTGTAATTTAGAAATTCTTTTGTTGTATAGTTTTCTTGGAATAAAAAAAGCTTAAAAATAATCTTCCCCTATTCTGAAAAAGATTTTTTCTAAGCTTCTCTCATCTCCAAGCCCTATGAACTTAATATCATATTACTTCATTTTCAGTTCTTTGTCAACTGTTTTTTTTCAAAAAGTTCTATTTTAATACTAACTTTCCCACAATTTTTTATCAGTTGTAGATATACCCACTGCTCCTGCTTTTAAAGCATTGATTACATCTTCTTTTTCGTCAATTAATCCACCTGCTATAATTGGAATACTTACTCCCTTTTCAATTCTTTTAATTATTTTTGGCATAATACCTGGTAATATCTCCACTGCACTTGGTTTATTTTCACGAATGTGGACAAGTGTATTCTTAAAAGAGAAAGAATCTAAAATAAAAAATCTTTGAATAACAGGAACATTGTTTTTATTAGCTATGCTTACCACATTATGTTTAGTTGTAATAACACCATCTAACCCACTATTTTGTATGATGTATTCAACTCCATATGCCGAGCTTGAAAGTCCTTCAATCATATCTACGTGAACAAAAACTATTTTTCCTGCTTCTTTCAATTCAGAAACTATATCCTTGATATTTATAAGGTTAGCCATAATAACAAATACTACTTCACTACTACTTTCCTTAGCTTCTTGAAGATATGTATCATTTTTTATAGCTGGTATTACTGGATTTCTCTCTAATATTTCTCTAATTTTCAAATTTATCACCTTTTTTCTCTTTATTATC
>JAUNAY010000059.1 GCA_030527385.1 Fusobacterium sp.
ATCTAATAAAACTAAATCATATGGTTTAGAATAAAATAAATTTATTCCCTCCTCACCATCTTCAGCTTCTTCTACTTCATAACCAAAAGCAGTTAAATACACTCTCAAAATGCTCCTTATTTCTTTTTCATCTTCAATTATTAAAATTTTTTTCATACTTTAACTCCTTCTGTTTTTGTTATTAAAAATTACTTTTTATTTTATTATGTTTTTGTTTATATAAAGTGACAATTTCATAATTATTTTTTTATATTTTCTTTACATTTTTTTTACAAAAAAAGGACTGACATAAAGTCAGTCCCAAAAATATATTAGATGTTTAATTCTCTATTATTTTTTTTCAGCTGTAAAGTCCATAGCAGCAAGTCTGTTGTATTGTCTCCATCTTCTTTGTGCTTCGAATTTATTTTTTTCATATAATTCTTTAGCGTGTGCTGGGTTAGCTTTAGCTAGAGTAGCATATCTTACTTCTCCTAATAAATATTCTTCATATTTATCCCAGTTAGGTTCTTTACAATCTATTTGTAGTGGGTTTTTACCTTCTGCTTCAAGAGCTGGGTTGTATCTGAAGATTGGCCAGTATCCACATTCAGTAGCAAGTTTCATTTCGCTTTGAACTTTAGACATACCTTTCTTTACACCGTGGTTGATACAAGGAGCATAAGCTATGATTAGAGATGGTCCATTGTATGCTTCAGCTTCTTTAAGAGCTTTTAGATATTGTTGTTGGTTTGCACCCATACATACTTGTGCAACATAGATATGTCCATAAGACATAGCGATTGCAGCAAGGTCTTTTTTCTTAACTGATTTACCAGCAGCAGCAAATTTAGCGATTGCTCCAGTTGGTGTTGATTTAGAAGCTTGTCCTCCTGTATTTGAGTAAACTTCTGTATCTAGTACTACAACGTTGATATCTTCTTTAGAAGCTAGAACGTGGTCAACTCCACCATAACCGATGTCATATGCCCAACCGTCTCCTCCGAAGATCCATTGAGATTTTTTAACTAGGTATTGTTTTAATCCCATAATTTCTTTACATACTTCACAATCTTTTCCTTCGATAGCAGCAACTATTTTAGCTGATACTTCTTGAGATTTGTGAGCGAATGATCTGTTTTCAATCCATTCTTTGAATAGTTCAGCTAATTCAGCAGGAACTTTATCCATATTTTCTTCCATAATGTTTTGAAGTCTATCTCTCATAGTTTCTACTGCAACGTGCATTCCCATTCCGTATTCAGCGTTGTCTTCGAATAGAGATGATCCCCAAGAAGGTCCGTGTCCATCTTTGTTAGTTGTATATGGAGTAGCTGGTGCAGATCCACTGTATATTGAAGAACATCCAGTAGCGTTAGCTATCATCATTCTTTCTCCAAATAATTGAGTTATTGCTTTTAGATAAGGAGTTTCTCCACATCCTGGGCAAGCTCCGTGGAATTCAAATAATGGTTGAGAGAATTGAGATCCTTTTACAGTATCTTTTGACATTAAGTTGCTTCTGTATTCAACATTGTTGAATAGGTAAGCTGCTTTTTTGTCTTCTCCAGCTTCTAGTGATGTAGCAATAGGCATCATTACTAGTGCTTTTTCTTTAGCAGGACATACGTTAGCACAAGATCCACATCCAGTACAATCTAGTGCAGAAACTTGCATTCTATATTCGAATCCTTCTAATCCTTTTCCGATTGGTTTAACAGTTGTTAATTCAACTGGTGATGCAGCTTTTTCTTCAGCTGTCATTAAGAATGGTCTTAGTACTGCGTGTGGACATACATAAGAACATTGGTTACATTGGATACAGTTTTCAGCTTTCCATACTGGAACGTGAACTGCGATTCCTCTCTTTTCGAAAGCAGAAGTTCCGTTTTCGAAAGTACCATCTTCGTATCCATCAAATGCAGATACTGGAAGGTCATATCCTTTAATTGCGTTTACTGGTTTAGCAATTCTTTCTACGAATTTTTCTGTTTTTGTCATTTCGTGACAAGATCCACAACAACAAGCTTCGTGATCGTGTCCTTCACAAGAACATTCAACTTCTAAGTTTGCCCAAGCTGGATCTACTGGAATTTCTACTAATCCTTCTGCTCCTTTATCGATAGCTTTATAGTTCATTTGAACGATATCGTCACCTTTTTTAGCATAAGATTTTTTAGCGTAGTCTTTCATATATTGTTGTGCTTCAGCAAATGGGATAATATCTGCTAGTTTGAAGAATGCAGCTTGCATTATTGTATTAGTTCTTTGTCCTAATCCAATTTCTTCAGCTAGAGCAGTTGCGTTGATTATGAATAATCTAGCTCCGTTTTTAGCTAAGTCTCTCTTAACTTTTGCTGGAATATCTTTTATAGCTTCTTCTGGAGTAGCCCAAACACCGTTTACTAAGAATGATCCTCCTTTTCTGATTCCAGAAGTCATATCATATAGGTGTAAGTAAGCTGGTACTGAACAAGCAACGAAACTTGGGTTAGAAATTAGGTAGCTTGCTTTAATAGGAGATTTTCCAAATCTTAAGTGAGATCTAGTAACTCCTCCTGATTTTTTAGAGTCATATGCGAAATATCCTTGTGCATATAAGTCAGTTTTGTCTCCGATGATTTTGATAGAGTTTTTGTTAGCTCCAACAGTTCCGTCAGCTCCAAGTCCGAAGAATAGACATTCTTTAACGTCTGGGCTAGTAACAGATACTGGTTCTCCAACTTCTAGTGAAGTGAAAGTAACGTCATCTACGATACCAACTGTAAATTTATTTTTAGGTTGATCTAATTTTAAGTTATCAAATACTGCAATTACTTGTGCAGGAGTAGTATCTTTAGAAGATAGTCCGTATCTTCCTCCTACGATTACTGGAGCGTTTTCTTTTCCGTAGAAAATTGATTGGATATCTTGTAATAAAGGTTCTCCAACTGATCCAGGTTCTTTTGTTCTATCTAAAACAGCAACTTTTTTAACTGATTTAGGGAATACATCGAAGAAGTATTTTTCAGAGAATGGTCTGAATAGGTGAACTGAAAGTATACCTACTTTTTCTCCTTTTGCATTTAAGTAATCGATTGTTTCTTCAGCGATTGGACAAATAGATCCCATTGCTACGATAACTCTATCAGCATCTGGTGCTCCATAGTAGTTGAAAGGTTTGTAGTCTCTTCCAGTTACTTTAGAGATTTCAGCCATATAGTGAGCTACTACATCTGGTACTGCATCGTAGAATTTATTTTGAGCTTCTCTAGCTTGGAAATAAATGTCATCGTTTTCTGCAGTTCCTCTTGTTACTGGGTGTTCTGGGTTAAGTGCTCTATCTCTGAATGCTTGAACAGCGTCCATATCGATTAAGTTTTTGAATACTTCGTAGTCCATAACTTCTACTTTTTGAATTTCGTGAGAAGTTCTGAATCCATCAAAGAAGTGCATAAAAGGTACTCTTGTTTTGATAGCTGCTAAGTGAGCTACTCCAGCAAGGTCCATAACTTCTTGAACTGAGTTAGTTGCAAACATAGCAAATCCAGTTTGTCTAGCTGCATAGATATCTTGGTGGTCTCCGAAGATTGATAGTGCTTGAGCAGAAAGTGCTCTTGCTGATACGTGGATAACTCCTGGTAAAAGTTCTCCAGCTATTTTATACATGTTAGGTATTTTTAAAAGTAATCCTTGAGAAGCAGTATATGTAGTTGTTAGTGCTCCTGCTTGTAAAGATCCGTGTACAGTTCCAGCAGCTCCTGCTTCTGATTGCATTTCTACTACTTTTACTGGTACTCCGAATATGTTTTTCATTCCTTTTGACGCCCATTCATCTGTATATTCTGCCATTGGAGATGATGGAGTGATTGGGTAAATTCCAGCTACTTCTGTAAACGCATATGAAGCGTATGCAGCAGCTTGGTTACCGTCCATAGTCTGCATTTTTTTAACCATTACAATTTCCTCCTATAATTTAAAAGTATTTTAAAAAACTACTCTAATATATATTTTAAAGCATTATTAAAATTTGTCAATTGTTAAATTCACTTTTTTTTATTTTTTTTATTTTTCATTAACAATTCTATAAGTATCTCTTGCGATTACTAGCTCTTCATTTGTAGGGATTTTATAAACAAGAACTTTTGAATCTTCTGCTGAAAGTTTTACATTTCCTTTCTTTCTTACAGAGTTAACTTCTTTATCTAGTTTAACTCCCATATATTCTAATCCTTCACAAACCCCTTCTCTGATTCTTCCAACGTTTTCACCAATTCCTCCAGTGAAACAAATAGCATCTAAACCACCCATTGCAGCTGCATAAGCTCCAACGTATGATTTAATTTTATAGATAAAGATTGATTCAGCTAATACAGCTCTTTCGTCTCCTTCATCTACTCCTTTTTGTAGATCTCTCATATCTGAAGATTTTCCAAACACACCAAGAATTCCAGATTTTTTGTTTAATCTGTTATCCATTTCTTTATCTGTTAATCCTCTTTTATTTTTAATGAATAGTACTGCAGCTGGATCTATATCTCCACATCTAGTTCCCATCATTAATCCTTGTAATGGAGTAAGTCCCATTGATGTATCTATACATTTTCCATCAACTACTGCTGACATAGAAGCTCCATTTCCTAGGTGACAAACAACTATTTTTGAATGTTCTGGATTTCCCATTATTTCTCTCATTGTTTCAGAAACAAATAGGTGAGATGTTCCGTGGAATCCATATTTTCTTACTTTTAATTCTGTATAATCTTCATATGGTAATGCGTACATATATGCTTTTGCTGGCATTGTTTGATGGAATGCAGTGTCAAATACTCCTACATTTGGTTTTCCAGGCATAAGCTCCATACAAGTTCTAACTCCCATTAAGTTAGCTGGGTTGTGTAGAGGTGCTAAATCATTATTTTCTTCTACTGCAGCCATTACTTCATCATTTAGTAGAACTGAACAAGCAAAAGTTTCTCCACCGTGTACTAATCTATGTCCGATAGCATCTACTTCGTCAACTGAAGCTATAACACCGTGTTCTTTGTCTGTAATTGCATTTATTACTAGTTCAAGTGCTTCTTTGTGTGTTGGCATTGGGCTGATTACTTCTGTTTCAAAATCTTTAGCTGGAACTTCATATTCCATTCTTGATCCTTCAATTCCTATTCTTTCGCAAAGTCCTTTTGCAAAAACTTCTTTAGTTTCAGGATTCATTAATTGATATTTTAGCGATGAACTTCCACAGTTTATTACCAAAACTTTCATTCTTTTATTACCTCCAATTTTTATTTTATGAATAATTTTATTATTCAGCTGCTTGTACTGCAGTTATAGCCACTAGGTTTACGATGTCGTCTACTGAACATCCTCTTGATAAGTCATTGATTGGAGATGCTAATCCTTGAATTAATGGACCATAAGCATTTGCTCCAGCTAATCTTTGAACTAATTTATATCCTATGTTTCCAGCTGCTAAGTTAGGGAATACTAATATATTTGCAGTTCCTGCTACCTTAGAATCTGGACATTTTTTCATTGCAACAGATTTTACAATAGCTGCGTCAGCTTGTACTTCTGCTGTGAATGGGAATTTTACTCCTCTTTCTTCTAGTATTTTTCCTGCTTCAATAACTACATCGATATCAGGGTGAGTAGCTGATCCTTTTGTAGAGAAAGTAAGTAAAGCAACTTTTCCTTCCATTCCTACTACACTTTTAGCTGTTACTACTGAAGCTTCAGCTATATCTGCTAATTGTTCAGAAGTTGGAACTGGGATAACTGAACAGTCTCCAAATAATAATACTTCTCCATAAGTATCTTGTCTTTCAGTAAGTTCCATAACAAACATTGAAGAAACTGTTTTTATTCCTTTTTTAGTTCCTATTATTTGTAATCCAGCTCTTAATACATCAGCTGTTGGAGAATCAGAACCTGATACCATAGCATCAGCATCTCCCATTTTTACCATCATAGCTCCATAGAAGTTAGGATCTTTTGTCATTATTTCTTTTGCTTTTTCAAAAGTCATTCCTTTTTTAGCTCTTAATTCAGCAAATTTTGTTGCATAAGCATCAACTTTATCTGATTTAGCTATTTCTATTATTTCAACACCTTTTAAAGAGATTCCTAAGTCATTAGCAACTCTTTCCATATCTTCTCTATGTCCTAAAACAATTGGTTTAGCAACTCCTAGCTCTACTATTTTAGCAGCAGCAGTTATTACTCTTTCATCTGTTCCTTCTGGTAATACAACTCTTTTTCCTACTGTTCTTGCTTTTTCTCTTATTTTAACTAAAAAACTCAAAACAATCACTTCCTTAATATTTTTTATTATAATTTTTTTATTTTTTATCTTAACTCACAAGGCATACTTATCCCCTGCCTGTTAAATATATACTAACAAATTTTAACTATAATTACAATATTTTTATATAATTATATATATAATAAAAGTAAACCACTAATCAAATATAGCCTGTATATATTCTTTAGCGTCAAATTTTCTTAAATCTTCTATTTTTTCTCCAACACCTATAAATTTAATAGGTTTCTTAATCTCTTCAGATATACTAAATACTATTCCACCTTTTGCTGTTCCATCTAGTTTAGTAATTATAAACCCTGTTAAATCAGTTACTTCATTAAAAACTTTTGCTTGAGAAAGTCCATTTTGTCCTGTTGTCCCATCTATTACCAATATAGATTCATAATGTCTCTCTCCCAATCTTTTTTTGATAATATTATGAATTTTCTCTAACTCTTTCATTAAATTATTTTTATTATGAAGTCTTCCAGCAGTATCAATAATAGCTATATCTGCACCCCTTGCTTCTGCAGCTGATAAAGTATCAAATACCACAGCTCCAGGATCAGAACCTTGAGTACTTTTTACTATTTCTGCTCCAGATCTATTTGCCCACTCTTCTAGTTGCTCTATCGCAGCTGCTCTAAATGTATCTCCTGCACCTAAAATTACTTTTTTACCCTCTTTTATATATTTTGAAGCTAACTTCCCTATTGTTGTTGTTTTTCCAACTCCGTTAACTCCAACAACTAAAATTACATTTAGTTTTCCATCTTCTAATTTTATTTCATTTCCCTCTTTTATTAGAAATCCTTCCATTACTTCTTTAAGAACTGGATATATCTCTTTAGGATCTTTTATTCCTCTTCTTTTTACCTCTTTTTCTAACTCTCCAACTATTTTTACAGTCATATCCATTCCGATATCTGATTGAATCAATATATCTTCTAGCTCTTCATACATCTCGTAATCAATGACATTTCTTCCTAAAATAAAAGATTTTAGTTTTCCGAATAGTCCCTCTCTCGACTTAAATAATTTTTCTTTTAATGAACTAAAAAAGCCTTTGCTCTCTTCTTTTGGAGTTTCTTCTTTTAATTCTTCTACTTTATCTTCTTTTACATCTTCTATTTTTTCATTCTCAAATTTGTCTAATTTATT
>JAUNAY010000060.1 GCA_030527385.1 Fusobacterium sp.
TATGTTTCTTTTTCAACTTCTGTTTTATAAGTAACTCTGTTTAAATTAGCATTTTTCCAATCTCCACCTATAATTAAATAACTTTCATCTGCATAACTATATTTGATTTGAGGTTTTATATAATTTTGTTTAATTTCTGTTTTGCTTTTACTAAGTCCATAACCCCAATCTTGTGAATCTCTGTATTCAATGCTTGAATGTTCTCCCAAAATAGAAAATTCAAATTTATTATTTAATTTTTTATTATATTTTAATAGATAATCATCTGATTTTCTTTCTCTTTTACCACCTGCTGAACCGTGTTGTTCAGGATCTTCTTTATAATCTTTTTCTGCAAGTGATGATGTCCAAGAATCTCTACTATCATTGTGAGTATATTTACCCTCTAAATACCCATCTTCTAATAGATATTTACCTCTTAATGTTATAGCTTCGCTTCTATCTCCCTCTTTGTATTCTGGATGAGGATCTCTATATCCATCACCTTTTGAGTAGTTATAAGAAAGATCTAATAATAATTTATCTCCTACTTTTGTTCCATAGTTAACATTTCCTTTTCTTGTATCCCAAGAACCAACTTCTCCATTAATACTTCCATAATTTTTTCTATTTGCTGGTGATTTAGTTACTATATTGATTACCCCACCAGTAGTTCCATCTCCATACATTACAGCTCCACCTGCTGGAATAACTTCTATTTTCTCAATTTGATCTACTGGAATTTGACTTGTACTATATAACCCATCTGGTGCATTCATTGGTACTCCATCTAAAAGAACTAATGTATTACTTTTAGCAGTTGCTCCTGATCCTCTTAAATCAAATACTGCATCTGCTCCGTCCATATAGTTTACTGTTACTCCTGGTACTCCTCTTAAAGCTTCAGCTACTGTATTAGCTCCTTTGTTTTGAATATCCTCTTGAGTTACAATAGTAATATTTTTGGCAGTATCAAGTACACTAGTTTCAAAGTTTTCTGTTGAAATAACAGTTTCGTTTAACTTTTGACTTGCTATCTCTTCTGCCATTGCAGTAGTTCCAACAGCTAATATAGCCATTACCATTAAATATTTTTTCATTTTTTCCTCCCAGATTAAATTTATAAAAATAAAAAGCTCTAATTAGATAACCTAACTAGAGCCTAATTCTTAACAAAAAGTAATTTTAAAAACAATATTAAAACTACAAAATTGGTAAGTCTTCTGACTCGGTTTCAACCTATTTTCACACCTTCCCAGTTTCCCAGTGGTATCTGTGATTTCGTCCACCTTACAGCAGTTTTCACTGTGTGGGATTTTCACCCAACTTCCTCTATTAAGCTATACGCACCTAATTTCCATAATTTTATTATATTTCATAAAATATATTTTGTCAACAAACAAAAAAAATTAAGTTTTTTTTGAATGATATATATTATTTTTGTAGATTATTTAACTCTTTTTCTAATAGATCTAAAAGCCTATCAAACTCTTGAGCTACTGCTTGGAAACTTTCTGGTTTTTCTAAATCAACACCAGCTTTTTTTAATTGATTCATAGGGTGATCATTTCCACCAGATTGAAGAAGTGTTATATAATCTTTAGTTGCTTGTTCTCTCTCCTCTTTACTATATTTTTCATTTGTAATTCTATTGTATAAATTTGCTGATGAAGCAAAGCTAGTAGCATATTGATATACATAGTATGGAGAATTAAAGAAATGAGGTATTCTTGCCCAAATTACTTTTTGAAGTTCGTCCATTACAAGAGTATCTCCAAAATATTGTTTAAATAAATTGTCCATAATTCCACTAAGTACATCAGGAGTAACAGCTTTTCCTTCTTCTACTAATTTATGTGCTTGATACTCATAGTTAGCAAATAAAGTTTGTATATAGAAAGTTCCTACAATATTTCCTAAAGCTTGTTCAATAAGAGCTATCTTTTCATTTGAATCACTACTATTTTTTATCATATAATCTAACATCAATCTTTCATTGAATGTTGAAGCTACCTCTGCAACAAATATTGTATAGTCGTTTGTAGCATATGGTTGAGCTTCACTTGATAAAGTTGAGTGCATAGCGTGTCCCATCTCGTGAGCTACTGTAAATACGTCGTCCATAGTTCCTTGATAGTTTAAAAGTACATATGGGTGCACATCATAAATTCCTAATGAATAAGCTCCGCTTCTTTTATTTTCTGTCTCAAATACATCTATCCAACCATCACTAAGAGCAGTTGCCATTTTTTTACTATAATCTTCTCCTAAAGGTTTTACAGATTCAAGTACCATCTCTTTTGCTTTGTCATATTCAAACTCTTTATTATATTCTACAATATTTATACTATTATCATAATAGTGATACTCTTTTAGTCCTAAAGCTTTTTGTCTAAGTTTTACATATCTTTGTAGAGGAGCATTATTTTCAATAGCTGATTTTAAAAGTGTTTCAAAAACCTCTACTGGTACATTTTTAGGCTCAAGAGCTTTTTCAAGAGTAGAATTATAGTTTCTAGCTTGAGCTGATGCCACATCTCTTTGTAAAAGTGATCTATAAATAGCAGCATATGTATTTTTATTTCCATCAAATGCACTATAAAGAGCTTCAAAAGCTTTTTTTCTATCCTCTTGATTTCTATTTGTAGACAATACTTTTGAATAAATTCCGTTAGTAACAGCTCCTTTATACCCATCTGACAGCTCTACTTCATTCCATTTCATATCTGAAATCGATAACTCTCCATAAATATCATCTGGAGATCCCATATATTGTCCATAGTAAGAAAGTAATTTTTCTTTTTCTGCATCTAATACGTGTCCTTGTAATCTATAAATCTCCATTATATTAAATTTTTGATCTGCAAGTTCTGGGTTTTTTTCGATCCATTTTTCCATAGTAGCTTTTGGAATCTCTAAAATTTCTGGTGTTATCCAAGCTACTGTTACAGAGTATTGAGTAAACAAAGCTTGAATCTCTTGCATTTTTATAGATGCCACTTCATCTTTAGAGTTTAAATCTTTAAGCATATATGGGTATACATATAATTTTTCAGCTCTTCTATTTAACTCTTCTTCCAATTTGATTAGTTCGATAAATTTTTCACAACTATATCTAATTTTTCCTTTGTATTCTGGCACCTTTTTCATTAACTCTTTTACTTCTGTTAGCTCTTTATCCCAAGCTTCCCAATTTTCATAATAATCAGTCAAATTCCATTTGTATTTTTGATCAATTTCCTCTCTTTTTTTCATCTTCTTTTCTCCTTCTTCTGCTTCTGTTATTTTGTTTTTCTCCTCTGCTCCTGTTGGTTTTTCTACCACTGTTTTTTCTTGAACAACCTCTTTTTTCTGTTCTTTGTCAAAATATAGAGTTGCCCCTACAATGCTTGCTATAAGTCCTATTAAAATAATTTTTTTAATTTTTAACCCCTCCATATATCTTGCCTTTAATCTTATTATATCATATTTTTTTATATACTTTCCATAATAAAATTATATCTCAAATTTTGTACTTTTTATTTAAAACTGTGCTATAATAGAAAGTGATATATTAAAAATATAAGGAGGAATGTTATGTATAAGTATAATCTTGATTTTTTAGACGAAAGTGTAATAAATCAAATTATTATGAACGCAGATAAAAAAAGTAACGATGTTGATTTTGTTAGAGAAATTTTAAAAAAAGCTGAAAAAGCTGAGGGAATCTCTGACGAAGTAGCTGCAGTTCTTTTAAGTATTAAAGATGAATCTTTACTTGAAGAGATGTATACTGTTTCAAAAAAAATTAAAGAAAAAATATATGGAAAAAGAATAGTTATGTTTGCTCCACTTTACATTAGTAACTATTGTGTAAATAATTGTAGATATTGTGGATATAAACATTGTAACGATGAACTATATAGAAAAAAATTATAAAAGAATAGCTCTTGAAGCTGGAGAAGATCCTATAAACTGTTCTATTGATTATGTTTTAGATTGTATAAAAGATATATATTCTATTAAATTTAAAAATGGAAGTATTAGAAGAATAAATGTAAATATAGCTGCAACTACTGTTGAAAATTATAAAAAATTAAAAGAAGCTGAAATTGGAACATACATACTTTTCCAAGAGTCATATCACAAACCTACTTATGAATATTTCCACTTACAAGGACCTAAAAAAGATTATGAGTATCATACAACTGCTATGTTTAGAGCTAGAGAAGCTGGAATTGATGATGTAGGAATCGGTGTTCTTTATGGACTTTATGATTATAAATATGAAACAATAGCTATGATTAGATATGCTAATGAGCTTGAAAGAGTAACAGGTGTTGGTCCACACACTATATCTGTTCCAAGATTAAGACCTGCTGAAAATGTTTCATTAAAAAACTATCCACATCTAGTTGCTGACAAAGACTTTAAAAAACTTGTTGCTGTTTTAAGACTTGCAGTACCTTATACTGGACTTATTATTTCAACAAGAGAAGAAGCTGGATTTAGAGATGAGATAATTGATATTGGAATATCACAAGTAAGTACTGGTTCTTGTACTGGAGTTGGAGGGTATTCAGAAAGAGAAAAGAATATAGATGAAAAACCTCAATTTGAGCTTGGAGATAACAGATCTCCTATGGAAATGTTAGAAAGCTTAATCAAAAGTGGATATATTCCTAGCTATTGTACAGCTTGTTACAGAAATGGACGTACTGGGGATAGATTTATGGAGATTGCTAAGAGTGGACAAATAAATATTATGTGTGAAGCCAATGCTCTTATGACTTTAAAAGAGTTTTTATTAGATTATGCTGATGAACACTTAAGAGCTGTTGGAGATAAAGTTATTATGGAAACTTTAGAGAAAATGCCAAATGAAGAGTTCAAGCAAAAGATTAGAGAAAATCTAAAACTTATCGAAAGTGGAGTAAGAGATATTAACGTTTAAAATTATATAAAAAAACACAGAAGTTTGATGCTTCTGTGTTTTTTACTTTATTTTCTATTTTTAAAATCTTTCTTAATTATTTCTAATTTTTCAGGTGATGTTAAAAGTTCATATCCAACATTTGCTAAAATTTTAGCACCAAGTATAACAGCTTTATCTCCTTCTGAAGATCCTGCTGCTGAACAAAACTCTTGAGAATGTCCAACTACATTGTGTCCACAAATTTTAATGTATGGTTGAATAGTAGGTATAACGTGACTTACATTTCCAACATCTGAAGATCCTCTTCCATCTCTTTCATCTGCAATTACATCTATTCCAAACTCTTTAGCTACTTCTACATATAATTTGTCAAACTCTGGAGTAGGAACGATATTGTCTACCATATTTTGAAAACTTGAAACTTTCTCTTTGCAACCTGTAATAATAGCTGCTCCCTTAGCTATCTCTTTTACTCTTTCAACAACTTCATTACATCTCTCTTTAGTCTCTGCTCTGATAAAGAAACGTGCTTTTGTGTATTCAGGAATAATATTTGGAGCATCTCCTCCGTGAGTAATTATACCGTGAATTCTAACATCTGATGTCACGTGTTGTCTTAAAGTGGCTATACCATTAAAAAAATGTAATAAAGCATCAAGAGCATTTCTTCCTTTTTCTGGGCAACCTGCTGCGTGGGCAGGTTTTCCAAAGAACTCAAAATCTAAAGGAGACACAGCAAGTGATTTACCAGTAACCATATTTTCTCCACTTGGGTGAATTATCATAGCTACATCTACACCATCAAAAAGATTTTCTCTTACAAATGATCCCTTAGAGCTTCCATTTTCTCCTCCCTCTTCAGCAGGGCAACCATAAACTAAAACTTCTCCAGCAACTGAATCTAATGTTTCTCCTAAAGCAATTGCTGCTGCTGTACTAATACTACCTATGATATTGTGTCCACAACCGTGTCCAATCTTTGGAAGTGCATCATATTCAGCTAAAAAACTTATTTTTGGTTTGTCTCCTAATGGAGATTTTTTTCTAGCAATGAAACCTGTTTTATGTCCAGCCACATCTTGTATAACTTCAAAACCGTTAGCTTTTAAAGTTTCTACCAAAAGGTTAGAAGCAAAAAACTCTTGGTTTCCAAGTTCTGGGTGACTATGTATAGCTTGGCTAATTTCTATAAATTTATCTTTATTTGAATCTATAAATTTTACAATACTCTCTTTCATATTTATTCCCCCATCTTAATTAAATTTTAGAATACTGGTACTGATGAACCTTTGTAGTAATCAAGAATAACTTTTTTAATTTTTTCAGATTGATAAACTTCAACTACTCTTCTAACATTTTTATCATCTTTATTGTCTTCTCTTGCTGCAATAATATTAAAGTATGGTTTTAATTTTTCATTTTTCGGATCTTCAATAAAGATAGAATCATTTAATGGAGAGAAACCAGCTTCAACAGCCACTCCATTGTTGATTAAAGCTGCATCAAGATCATCAAGTGATCTAGGAATTTGAGTTGCTGCTAATTCAACAATTTTTAAGTTTTTATCATTTTGTAAAATATCTCTTACCTTAGGGAATAATCCAGCATTTGGATCAACTTTGATAAGTCCTGCTTCTTGCATTAAGATTAAAGCTCTTCCACCATTAGAACTGTCGTTTGGAATAGCTATTGTAGCTCCATCTTTTAACTCAGATAGATCTTTAATTTTTTTAGAATAAACTCCCATTGGAGCAATTACTGTATAACCTATTTTTTCAATACTTAAATTGTGTTCTTTCTTAAATGTATCAAAATAGATTTCAGTTTGGAAAGCATTGATGTCTAACTCTTTTTCTTGTAAAGCTAAGTTTGGTCTGATATAGTCTCCAAACGTTACAAACTTCAATTCGATATTATCTTTTTTAAGCTCATCTCTAACAGCTTCCCAAACTACACTTTCATCTCCTGTAAGTCCTAACTTAACAACGTTTTCCTCTTTTTTCTCTCCTCCACAACCAACTAATAAAAGTAAAATTCCTAAAATAAATGTCACAAATCTAAATTTTTTAATCATAAAATCCTCCTGTAAGTAAAAATATTAATGTTTTATTTTGTTAACAATTTTTTCTCCTGTCCATTGAATCGCTGTAATCATCAAGACTAGAATAACTATTGTTACTACCATTATATCTGTTTTAAAATGTTGATAACCATATCTGATAGCGAAGTCTCCAAGACCTCCACCTCCTACTGTTCCTGCCACAGCTGAAAAACTAATTAAGCTAACTGTTGTAATAATAAGAGCATATATTATCTCTGGAAGTGCTTCTCTTAACATAACTCTATATATTATTTCTAAAGGAGAAGAACCCATAGCATAAGCTGCTTCTATAACTCCACTATCAACACTTAAAAGAGCTGACTCTATCTGTCTTGCTATAAATGGAACTGATCCAAAGATAAGTGGAACAATAGCACCTTTTAGTCCTATTGTTGTTCCTACAAAAAATCTAGTTACAGG
>JAUNAY010000061.1 GCA_030527385.1 Fusobacterium sp.
ATTTCTTCTTAAAATCAAGAAAATAAAAAAAGACAAGATTCTTTCCTCTTGTCTTTTTTTATTTTTTAACAACTAGGCTCTGATTATTCAGCGTCTCCAGCTAAAACTTTTTTACCATTGTAATCTCCACAGTTTAAACATACTCTGTGAGGTCTTTTTGGTGCTCCACAAGCTTCACAAGTTGTTAGACCAGTTCCAGTTAAAGCGTGATGAGATCTTCTCATATTCTTTTTAGCCTTAGATGTTTTTTTCTTAGGTACTGCCATCTTAGTTTCCCTCCTACTACACTCATATTTAAAAATTTAATTTTTTATTTGTAATAATTGTTGCCACCTAGAATCTATTCCATTATTGCTATATTTTTCTATTTCAGAATCATCTTCGCACTCTGGATCACATTGTGGATATGGGGGCAAATCAAGTATTATATACTCTCTAACCAAATTTACAAGATCTATTTCTCCATCTATAATTTCATCATAAATTTCATTACTATCAATTTCACATTCCACTTTTAGATTTTTCATATATTGCTTATATGCACTTTCATCTAAAAAACTTCCTGTAAATTCTCCAGTTAGATCTTCAACTATACTTTTCAAGCATCTAACACATTGAACTTCAACTTTTGTAGAATACTTTCCACTAACTTCAACCTTACCATTTCCATCAGAAACAGCTGTACCAACTATGTGAAGTCTATCTTTAAGTTCTACATCATCAATAGTATCAACGTAAAAATCAAATTCTAACGTATTATTAAGAACGCTGCTAAAATCCTTTATTTTCAGTTTCAAGACAACCTCCTCCAATCTATACCTAGATATTTTACTAATTTTTTTAAACCTTGTCAAGTAAAATTTCTTAACATTTATTTTATTTTACACATTGAAAAGGAATTCCATTAAATCTCCATCTTTTACTATATAATCTTTTCCTTCAAGTCTTAAAACTCCAGCTTCTTGAGCACCTTTCCAACCTGAATACTTAATAAAATCATCAAAAGATACTACTTTTGCTCTAATAAATCCTTTTTCAAAATCTGTATGAATTTCTCCTGCTGCTTTTGGAGCTGTATCTCCTATTTTTATAGTCCAAGCTCTTACTTCTTTTACTCCAGCTGTAAAGTAAGTTTGAAGTCCTAATAATTTAAACCCTGCTCTTATAAGTCTATTTAGTCCAGCTTCTTCTACTCCTAGAGCTTCTAAATACTCCTGTTTACTCTCTTCGTCGTCCATCTCTTGTAACTCTGCTTCAACCTTAGCTGAAACTATTACAACTTCTGATCCTAATTTAGCTGCATATTCCTTAACTTTTTCTACATATTCATTTCCATTTGCTAAATCATCTTCAGAAACATTAGCTGCAAAAATCATTGGTTTTAAAGTTAATAGTTGATATGTTCTTAATAACTCTGCTTCTTCTGGAGTTAATTCCATAGTTTTTAATAGTTGAAACTCTTCTAAATGAGTTTTACATTTTGTTAAAACTGGCATTAATTCCATTGATTCTTTATTTTTATTTACAACTAATTTTTTATGTTTTTCTATTGCTTTATCTATTGTTTCCATATCTGCAAAAATAAGCTCTGTGTTGATAACTTCTATATCTCTAATTGGATCTACTGAACCACTTACGTGAATTACATTGTCATCTTCAAAACATCTTACAACTTGACATATTGCTGCTGTCGTTCTAATATTTGAAAGAAATTTATTTCCTAATCCTTCCCCTTTAGCTGCTCCTTTTACAAGTCCAGCTATATCTATAAACTCAACTGTTGCTTGTACTATTCTTTGTGGATTAATTATTTCAGCTAATTGTTCTAATCTTTTATCTGGTACTGTTACCATTCCTACATTTGGTTCTATTGTACAAAAAGGATAATTTGCTGCCTCTGCTGCTCCTGCCTTTGTTATTGCATTAAAAAGTGTAGATTTTCCAACATTTGGAAGTCCTACTATTCCTATTCCTATCATTAATAAGCCCCTCCTAAAATTTATATTACTCCAAATTCTAACACATAATAAAATTTTTGTAAATACCAAGAAAATAAAAGAAGCTGTTGTAATTAACAATATTTTGTCAATCACAACAGCTTTTTAGATTAAGGAACTATTTACCTGCTGCACGTAATGCTTCTTCGTCAGCTAATTTTTCTTCTTTTGTTTTTAATCTTACTTTTGGTTCACTAGGCAGTGCAAATTTAGGTATAAATCTGTCAAAACCTGTCAATGTTAATAATAACATACTAAATACAGCTACATAAGCTATAAAGTTATATTTGATTATATCCATTGGTACAAAATCGTGAATAGGATATACTGTTGTCGCAATTCCTATATAGAATCCAATATATACGTGCCAAGGTATTAGTTGAGAACCAAATACACCCATTGCATCACTAAATGTAGCATTTCTTAATTTTAATGTATACATATCTTCTTCACTTGCTACTACGTTCTTTTCAACAAGGTTTCTGATGATTGGTCCTATTGTAACTATTTGTGCCATCTCATCTGCTAGTGCCATATTTCCAAATATTGATAACATTCCATTCCAGAACATCAATTGTCTTACATTTTTTGAAATCTTTCCTACTAATCTTGAAATAGGTTTGAAAGCGTCCATCACTTTCATTATTCCACCAAAGGCTGCTACCCACATCATCATTACAACAACCCAAGCTCCTGCATCTGCAAATCCTTTCATTACAAGATCATTTAGATAATCTGTTGTACTTGTAACTGTTCCAGCCATTTTTCCTAGCACATATGCTACTGCTATTCCAGCAAATAGACATATAAATGTTTGGTAACCCATAAATGCTAACACAAGAACTATTATTAAAGGTATAATCATATAGTAAGGAACTCCATCTCTTACTTGATTTAATAATGTTACAGCAGATTCTCTCTCTTCTGCTAGTTTAGCCCATACTTCTTGAGGTATTTGGTTGATTGCATCTGCACCATTTCCAGCTGTTCCTGGAAGTCCCATTGTAAATCCAACTATTCCAAAAAGAACTATTCCTACTAAAAGAACTAATCCAGACCAAACACCTTGATGTCTAATTCTTCTAACAACTTCTACCCCTTGAATTCCTGAACTTACTATTGTTGTATCTGAAATCAATCCGATATTGTCTCCAAAACAAGCTCCTCCAGCTATCGCTCCTACTGTTAATGGTAAACTTCCACCAACAATATGGTTAAGCCACAAGAAAATAGGTGCACAAGCTGCAAATGTTCCCCAGCTTGATCCTGTTGCAATAGATAGTACAGAAGTTACTATCGCTCCTACTAAAGCCACTGTTTTTCCCGTAATTCCTAAGTTTAAAGCCATATTGATAATTGCTGCTCCAACTCCAGTAGACATAAAAGTCTCTGCCATCGCATATGCCGCCATCAAAATAAATAACGCTATTGTTATCTCTCTTACATTTGCTATTGCTGCATCAAGTATATACGAGAAATTCTTCTTTTCAGTCCACATTGCTATCAATGCTGCAACAATCGTTGCCAAAGGTGCTGCTATTAAAGCATCAAACCCGCTTATCATTAATATTGCTAATACAACTACTGGACACAACTTCAGTATCTCGACCATAATTTTACCTCCAAAAAATTTTAATTTCAGATAACTAAAATATAACAGTCTTAATTGTTATTCCTTTTACAAAAAGAATAAAAAAGTACACTCCCTAACCTATACTTTCCTTTTCTCTCTGTCCCCTAAAAAATAAAAAAACATTTAATTGTTTCTATTTTAACTGTTATCCTTCTAATATCTTTTTAGCATTTTTTTGTTTAGTTGTCAAGCTAATTATTTGTTTTTTAAACATTTAATTTGGATTAATTATACTCTAGTTTTGATATATCTCATAAATGTTATTTAAAATAACATAAAAAAATACACTCTTTATATTATTTTTATAACATAAAAAGTGCATTATTTTTTAATCTTCAATAGGAACAGCTCTATGCCCTAATCCTATAACTACTTCATCTAGTCTAAACATTCCAATTGTCAAAAATATACATACAGATAGATGCTCTTTACATCTTGCTATACCTATTTTTCCTCCAACATTAAATCCTACTGCTTTATCCATAATTTGAGCAATAGCCTCTCTTGTTGCTCCTGTAAGTGCTCCTTCATAAACGTGAGATTCAGATATTATTCCATTTCTTTTTGAAGCAACCAAAGCTCTTTCCAAAATTTTAGAGATAGAATCTACAACATTTCCACCTATATCAACAGCTGCTGTTTTTACTCCAAGTTTTAAATATTTTTCTTTTAACTCTATCTCCTCTTCTCTTGAACTCATTGCCATTATTACAGAAACTTTAGCTATGTCTTTACTTTTATATTGCATTCTTTCCTCCTTTCAATTTGATGTATCCAACTTACAATGGTTATTTTTCAAGAAGTACAACACAATATGATTTTACTCCACTTTCATCTCCTGTAAATCCTAATTTCTCTTCAGTAGTTGCTTTTACACTAACTTGGTCTAAATCCATTTCCATAACTTCAGCTATTCTTTTTCTCATACTTTCTATATATGGTTTTACCTTTGGTTTTTGTAATACAATTATAGAATCAAGATTTACTACTCTATAACCTTTTGAATAGATCAGATCCTTTACTTTACTTAACAATAACATACTATCTATATTTTTATACTGCATATCTGTATCAGGAAAATGTTGCCCTATATCTCCTAATGCCAAAGCTCCTAAAAGTGCGTCCATTATAGCGTGAACTAAAACATCTCCATCAGAATGTCCTAAAACACCTTTAGTATGTGGAATTTCAACTCCTCCCAATATCAATTTTCTTCCCTCTGTCAATCTATGAACATCATATCCATTACCTATTCTTAACATATTTTCTCACTATTCCCATCTTTCATATATTCTTTTATAAAACTCCACTATCTCATCTTTAGTTACAGTAGAAGTTCCCATTTTTCCAACTACTACACCTGCTGCTGTATTAGCAATTTTAGCAGCTTCGTGCCAAGAAACTCCAGATGCTGCTGCAAGAGTAAATACAGATATAACTGTGTCCCCTGCTCCTGTCACATCATATACTTCCTTAGCAAAAGTAGGAATATTTACTATTCTATTTTCAATGAAAAGACTCATTCCCTCTTCACTTCTAGTTAAAAGTAAATTATCCAACTGCAATTTATTTTTTAATTCTTTTCCAACCTCTTCCATATTAGTTGCTCTTTCCATTCCTAAGCACTCTTTTGCCTCTTTTCTATTTGGTGTCATTGAAGTGGCTCCAAAATAGTTCATTGCATTTTTAGGTTTTGGATCGACAGTTACAATTTTTCCTCTTTCTCTGCACATTCTGACAATCTCTTTAGCTACCATTGGAGTAAGAACACCTTTGTCATAATCCGAAAGTATCACTGCATCTAATTCATCAATTTTTGATTCAATGTTTTTTAAAAGAGCATACTCTAAAAAAGTAGATATTGGAGTGATATCTTCCCAATCTATTCTTAAAAGTTGTTGATTGCTTCCTATTATTCTTCTTTTTACAATAGTCGTTCTCTCCTTATCTCTAATAAGTCCAGAAACATCTATATTTTTTTCAGAAAAAGCTCCTAATAATCTTTCTCCATTAGCATCATTTCCGATAACTCCAAAACATATTGTTTTTGCCCCTAAAGATGCCAAATTATTTACTACGTTTGCTGCTCCTCCCAAAACAAATTTTTCCTCTTTTACATTTACTACTGGAACTGGAGCTTCTGGAGATATTCTTTCAACAGTACCATAGATATAGTCATCTAGCATTAAATCTCCAACTACTCCTATTTTAATATTTTTAAAATTATCTAATATCTTTTTTAAATCAAAATCATTTTTTACTTCCATACACAAACTCCTTTTTATATTTAAAATGCAGGATATATTTTTCTCTCACTTATCTCTTTTACCTGCTTATTTATTTTCTTAAATTCTATCTCTTCATTGTTAACTTCACTATTTTCTATCTCAACTTTTAATCTCACATATATATCTGTTTTCTCTTTTTTTAATTCTTTATTTCTAAATAATATTCCTAATCCTGGAACTTTTCCTAAAATCGGTACTTCACTATGTATATCATAACTTGCTGAACGTTTTAATCCCCCTATAAATATAGTTTCTCCATTTCGCATTTTTACTGTTGTTTCTATGCTTCTTCCTATCTTAGACCCACCATCAGAATTATATGTTCCTGTGTCTTCTGATACACTTTCATTCTTTACTTTTTTTAATTTAAAGTTACTTACTTCTATTCTTACTTTAAGAAAAACTATTCCATTTTCCTCTATTGTAGGAGTTACTTTTAAAATAATACCAGCCTCTTTAAAAATTGGTGTATATGTAGTTTTTTCTGTATTGTCATTCTCCTGTTTTTCCTCTCCTACTATTACCTCTTCAGTTATCTTAAACTCTCCCTCTGATCCATCAGTAACCACTATTGAAGGCATTGCAGTTATAACCAAATCTTGTGTGCTTTGTAAAAGATTTAATCCCATTCCTAATACATCACTACCATTATTAAATTTTCTTATTAAGTTTATTCCAGAACTCAAAACAGTTCCAGCACCTTCCACACTACTATTTCCAAGTATTCCTATATCTGTTCCAGATTTTTTATCTATATTTCCACTTGTTCTATATAACCAATCAAATCCTAACTCCTCAAAAAGGTTTTCTGTTACATCAAAAATTTGCGAAGTTATTCTCACTTGTTTTATATCTCTATCTATCTCCTTGATAAATTTTTCAGCTTCAATTACATCTTTTTCCATACCACTTATAACAATTGAATTATTTTTTTCAAGAATAACTATATCTAAAATATCTCCATACAATTTTTCTAAAATTTCTTTTATCTCTTTTGAATCTATATTTTTTAATCTTACTCTCTTATTAAAGATATTCTTAAATGTTTTTTTATTTTCTTCAGAATTAAAATTTAATCTAAAACTCTTCCTGCTTTCTGCACCTAAACTCTTATTAATTCTCTTTAACTTAATTACTAGATTACTCAAATTTTCTTCAAGTTTTATAATTTTACTAATACTTTCATATCCGCTTTTCTCAAATTTTACCATATAAATTCCAGGATTCAAATTATTTATAATAAAATTTCCTCCATATGTTGTTACAACTGGCTCAATAGCTACATCTTTTATACTTATCTTAACATCTTCAAGTCCACAACTGCTTTCTAAATCTAAAATCTGTCCTGCTAGTGTTACCTCTCCTAAAGCTATTTTTTTGTCTTTAGTAAGAACTATTATATTATCTACCTCTTTTATTTTTAATTCATTAGCAACACAAATAGATTCTAAAATATTTTGTAAATTTTCAC
>JAUNAY010000062.1 GCA_030527385.1 Fusobacterium sp.
TCTCTTTTAATAATCTTCTTGCTTCTATTTTCATAAACTCACCAATATAATTTTTATATTTATAATTATACCATACCTCAACGTAAAAATTTCTTTATTTTTCTATTTTTCATACTTAATAGCTATTTTAATCACTCCATCTTTTTTATTTTCAAAAATATCATAAGCTTTCATTATATCTTCAAATTTCATTCTATGTGTAATCAATGGTGTTGCATCTATTTTCTTTTCTTCAATATATTTCATTATTTTATCACAATCACAACCATCTACCCCTCCAAATTTAATCGTTAAATTTTTACCATAAATATTTGGCAGTGGTAAATTTTGATCTTTTTCATACATTGCAACTAATACAACAACAGCATTTGGACGTGCTATACTAAGTGCTAACTTGAAAGTTTTTTCTCCTCCTGCCACTTCAAAAACTCTGTCTGCCCCTCTTTTATCTGTATATTTTAAAATTTCTTGTTCAATATCAATTTTTGTAGGGTTTAAAACTATATCAGCATATCCTTTTTCCTTAACTAAATTTAATCTATTTTCATCTATATCAACAGCTATTATCTTTTTAGGGTTGTATAATTTTAAATTTAACAATGTACATAATCCTGTTGGTCCTGCTCCTATTACAACTACTATATCTTCCTTACTTATCTCTCCTATTTTACAAGCCCAATATCCAGTTGACAGCAAATCTCCAGTAAATAGTGCTTCTTCATCTGTTACACTATCAGGTATCTTAGTTAAACAATTATTTCCAAAAGGAACACGCACATACTCTCCCTGTCCTCCATCTATTCTGCAACCTAAAGCCCAACCACCATTTTTATCTGTACAATTATTTACATATCCTCTTTTACAATAAAAACACTCTCCACAAAAAGTTTCACAATTAACTGCTACTCTATCTCCGACATTAAACTTTGTAACTTTATCTCCTTTTTCCTCTATTATTCCTACAAATTCGTGCCCTAAAACTATATTTTTTACTGCTCTTGGAACAAATCCTTTTTTTATATGAATATCACTTGAACATATTGTTGTCATTGTCACTTTTAAAATAACATCTGTGTCATTTAGTAATCTAGGTTTTTCACGTTCTTTTAACACCAATTTATCAATATCTTCAAATACTACTGCTTTCATTTTTATCTCTCCCTTTTTTTAATATATCTATAAATTATATATACTCCATATTTTTAATTTTATCAAGCTAAGTAATAACAAAAATATTGATTTAGAAAATATTTTGAATAAAATAATAAAAACGTGCTATAATGTATATTATTTTATTTTCAGGAGGCTTTTTAATGAATATTATTACGTATAAAGAAGTTTTGGAGTTAGATAATTATATACTTATTGATGTTAGAACACCAAAAGAATTTGTAAAAGAACCTATTGTTGGTGCTGTAAATATTCCAGTTTTATTAGATGAAGAAAGAGTTATAGTTGGAACAACATATGTGCAACAATCTAAAGAATTGGCAAAAGAGCTTGGAATAAATTTTATTTCAAAAAGACTTCCTGAAATTTTTAAACAAGTTCAGGAACTTTCTAAAAAATATAGAAGACTTATATTTTTTTGTGCTAGAGGAGGTATGAGAAGTGGTTCTATGGCTTCACTTTTTAGCTCTTTAGGATATAGAGCTTCAAAATTGGAGGGAGGCTATAAAGCATATAGAGAATATATTGCCCATACTACTCCTGAGGTAAATAAAGATTTTAAATATATTGTCCTACACGGAAGAACAGGTATAGGAAAAACAAAAATTCTTAATAGATTAGAAGAGTTAGGGTATCCTGTTATGGATCTTGAGAAAATGGCTGATCATAAGGGTTCTTTTTTTGGAAACTTATGTGAAAAAAGACAACAAAGTCAAAAAAGATTTGAAAGTGAGATTTTCCATTTTCTTTTAAATAATAAAAAAAATTATATTCTTGCTGAAAGTGAAAGTAAAAGAATTGGAGATGCTTACATTCCAGAATCAGTATATGAGTCTTTAGTTTCTGGTTATCATTTAATGGCTGATACAACTTTAGAGCATAGAATCGAAGTTCTTATGGAAGATTATGCTGATGCTTCAAAAGAAGAATTAAAAGCTTCCCTTATGAAAGTTGGACGTTATGTTTCTAAAAAAAATCTTGCTAAATATATGGAGCTTCTTGAAAAAAATCAACTTACTGAACTTGCTACTGATCTTGTAAAAGAGTATTATGATCCTCTTTATCAAAAAAGTATTGACAAATATATGTTTAATGAACATATATTTTACTCTTCTACTGAAGAAGGAGTTCAAAAAGTTATTGAATTCTTAAAATTACATAATTTTGAATAGAAAAAAGCTGTCTGTTGTCACCCATCAGACAGCTTTAATTTTTTTATATTCATTACTTAAATTGTTCTACACCATTTACATATGTGCATTCTTTTACTAATTTACCTTCTGCATCATACTCTTTATATTCTCCATCTAATTTTCCATTTTCTCCATAGTTACACTTTATATATAATACTCCATTAGAGAAATATTCTTTATATGGTCCAAACATAGCACCATTTTTTAAATTTACATCTAATTTTTTTTGACCATTTGGAAAATATTTAACATTTTTTGTTGTTGTAGAATTATTTACGTGTTCTGCCGATTTTTTTACTTTTCCATTTGGATAATACTCTTCAAATAAACCTACTATCTCTCCCTCTACTAAATGACGAATTGAACTTAATTTTCCATCGCTATAAAAAGTTTCATAAACTCCATGAATATTTCCGTTTTTATAGAATTTTCTAGTTTCAACCTGTCCATTCATATAATATGATTTATATTCTCCCTCTCTAACACCATTTACATAATTTTTTTCTTCCTGAATTCTTCCATTATCATATGTTTTAACCCATAGTCCTTCTTTTTTTCCATCTTTATTGTGCTGATTTGTCATAACAGATTCCCCCTTTGAAAAAGTAATGATGTATGGTTACCATTAGTATACATCATTATCTTTAATAAATAAAGATGTTAATTAAATTTTTTTCAAATTTAATAAGTTTTTTTCTATTTCACTATAAAAACTATTGATTTTTAACACTTTCAATTTTAAATATTTGTAATTATTTTTTGAATTTTATCATTTATACTCAAATACAACTCATTTTTTGTATTAGCAACTCTATTAAAAATAGTTCTATAAATAGTATAAGCTACTAAAGTTGATCCAATCTCCGATGCGTGTTTATCATCTTTGAAATAAAGTTCAACCTCTGGGTGAATATCTTTAAATTCCCACCAAACCAAACCTGCTGGTGCTACTAAAACACCCAATCTCTTAGCTAAATTTATATAAGCATCTGACATATATTTTTGTTTTTCTCTCTCTGATTTAATTGTCCAAGGCATATATAATACTAACTTTGAATCTGTTTTATCCACATATTTTTTTATAGCTTGAACTGAACTATTTAATGTTTCTTCATCAAATCCAGTTTGTAGATGTTGAAGTACAATATAATCATACTTACCATATAATATATTAAATCTTACTTCTGGTTCTTTTTGATGAAAATCTAACCCTTTATAACCGTGAGCTATCATTGTTACATCTACATCTATATTATTTTCTTGGCATATCAATTTAAAAATATATGGCATATCATTAAAATAAGTGTGACTATTTCCTATAAACAACACTTTCATATTTTACCTCCATCGATAGATAAAATATAAAAAGGGAAACTCAATGAATTTCCCCTATTATTTATGTTATTATTTAGATTAATCTAGTTTTAAATCATTTTTTAAATAATTTAAAAGTTCCTCTTTTGTTTCATCGTTTCTCAATCCAAACTCAATATTTGCCTTTAAAAGTCCAAATTTATTTCCAATATCATATCTTTTTCCTTTAAAATCATAAGCTAATACTTTTTCTCCAGCTTTCATCATATCTAATATGGCATCTGTCAATTGTATCTCTCCACCTTTTCCTGGTTTTACATCTTCAAGATACTTAAAAATCTTACCATCAAGTAAATATCTTCCAAGGCAAGCATATCTTGATGGTGCTTCTTCAACAGCTGGTTTTTCTATAAAATCATCTATCTCACAAGTATCATTATCAAGATATTTTGTTGGTTTTACAACTCCATATTTTGAAACATCTTTTTGTGCTACTTCTTGACAACCAACTATACTAGATCCATATTTTTCATATATATCTATCATTTGTTTTGCCACAGGAGCTTCTGGATTGTAAACTATATCGTCACCCAAAGCTATTACAAAAGGTTCATCTCCAATAAAAGGTTTTGCTTTTAATATAGCGTGTCCTAATCCTTTTGGGTGATTTTGTCTAACATAAAAAATATTTGCCATATTTGATAAATTCTCTATTTTTTCAAGAAGTTCATTTTTTCCATCTTTTTTTAAAGTGCTTTCAACTTCATAAGAATAGTCAAAATGATCCTCTATTGAATTTTTATTTCTTCCAGTTACAATTACAATATCTTTTATTCCTGACTCTACAAGTTCTTCTACAATATATTGTAGTGATGGCTTATCAACTATTACAAGCATCTCTTTTGGTTGAGCTTTTGTTGCTGGTAATACTCTTGTTCCTAATCCTGCTGCTGGTATTACAGCCTTAGTAACTTTTCTCATTCTTTTCCCCTCCAAGTTAAAGTTATTATTTAGCTTTTGATCCAGTTGCTACCTCTTTAGCTACTTCAACAAGTCTAAGTCCATTTTTATCCTCTGTACTTAAAAGCATTCCTTGTGAAATTTCTCCTCTTAATTTTACTGGTTTTAAATTAGTTATAGCTAATACTTTCTTTCCTACTAGTTTTTCTGGCTCTGGATAAGCTTTGGCTATTCCAGAAACTATTTGTCTAGCGTGATCTCCTAAACTTACTTTAAATTTAAGTAACTTGTCTGCTCCTTTTATTTTTCCTGCTTCTAATATCTCAACTACTTGTATTTTTAATTTATCAAATTCTGATATATCTATTGCATTTTCTATTACAAGATCAGGATTGATTGCCATAGGATCTATCTTTGGTTCTAATGCTTCTAAATCTAATCTTGGGAATATAGGCTCTGCATTTCCTAATATATGTCCTGCTTCTAATAAATCCCAACCTTCTATTTCAGATACTAAAGCATTTCTTACTTCTTTTTGTACCCCTAGTTGATCCCAAATTTTTTGAGCTGATTCAGGCATATAAGGATAAATCATTACAGCTACCTTGTAAAGTCCATTTACTAAATGGTTCATTACTACTGCTAATCTATCTTTTTTAGTTTCATCTTTTGCAAGAGCCCAAGGCATTGTTTCATCAATATATTTATTTAATCTTGAAATAAATTTCCATAATGATTCAAGAGCCTTTGAGAATTGAACTATATCCATTTGCTCATTTACTTCTTTTAATGTTTCTATCCATAATTTTTCTATTTCATCATCAAAGCTATCTCTTTCTGTTCCTAAAGTTATAACTCCACCAAAATATTTTTTATACATTCCTAAAGTTCTATTTAATAAATTTCCTAAATCATTTGCTAGATCTGAATTTATTCTAGTTACAACTGATTTTGTTGAGTAGTCTCCATCATTTCCAAATTGAACCTCTCTTAAAAGGCAATATCTAAAGGCATCTACTCCATATTTTTTTGTTTCTGCAACTGGATCTACAACATTACCTTTTGATTTAGACATCTTTTCACCTTCAGAAGTCCACCAACCGTGTGCTACTATATTATCAGGTAATTTTATTCCAGCTGAAAGAAGCATACAAGGCCAAATAATAGCGTGGAATCTTACAATATCTTTTCCTAATAGATGAACTACGTGACCATTTGTCCAATATTTTTCAAATTTTTCTGGATCATTTTCATAACCAGTAGCTGTTAAATAGTTTGTTAAAGCATCAAACCAAACATATGTAATATGTCCAGGAGCAAACTCTATTGGAATTCCCCATTCAAATGTATTTCTTGAAATTGAAAGATCTTGTAATCCTTGTTTAATAAATGAGATAACTTCATTTCTTCTTGAACGTGGTAAAATAAAATCTGGGTGTGATTCTATATGTTCTAATAAAGCATCTTGATATTTTGACATTTTAAAGAAATATGATTCTTCTTTTACTACTCTAAGCTCTTTCCCACAATCAGGACAACAATTTCCATTTACTATTTGATTTTCAGGAACGAAAGTTTCACAAGAAACACAATATTTTCCTGAGTATTCCCCTTTATATATATCTCCATTTTCATAAACTTTTTTTAATATCTTCTTTACTGCATCTTTATGTCTTGATTCAGTTGTTCTTATAAAATCTGTATACTCTATATTTAAAGCTTTCCACATCTCTACAAATTTAGGTGCCATTATATCTGTCCATTGTTGAGGTGTATACCCTTTCATCTTTGCTGTTTCTTCAACTTTTTGCCCGTGTTCATCTGTTCCAGTAAGAAAAAATACATCATACCCCATAGTTTTTTTGTATCTAGCTAAAACGTCAGCAGCTATTGTAGTGTAGGCACTTCCTACGTGCGGATCTCCATTTACATAATAAATAGGTGTTGTTACATAAAAACTTTTACTCATTTACCTCTCCTTTTACTAGACAATTATTAAAACTGTTTTTCAGCTTCTCTATCTAGTTCATTAAGTTTATTTTTTAATAATTCACAGTATTTATCTATATCTGCATCTTTAGGTATCTCTATTGGATCTCCCATCAGAAATACCATTGTTGTAAAAGGCTTAGGAAATTGAAATTTATCCCAAGCTTTATTAAATATCCATTTATCTTTATAAGCTCCACCAACTGGAACTATATACTTTTTACCTTTTTGAGCTAAATATACCATTCCTGGTTTCACTTCATATATTGGTCCTTTAGGTCCATCAACTGGTGTTCCTATACTATATCCCTGCTTCATCAATTTTATTAATGAAATCAAACTTGAAGTTGAGTTTTTATCCGATGAACCTCTAACCATATGAAATCCCATTTTTTCTAAAGGAACAGATATTAATTCTCCATCTTTTGAAGGACTTGCAAGAACTGCCCTCTTTTCTATATAATCCAAACATAAACTTGGTATTATTAATTTATTATGCCAAAAAGCAAAGATATAGCTCTCCTCATTCTCTTTTACCTTTTCATTTTTTATAATTTTAACTTTTAACGTCTTACTAATCAATTTTAGTAGATAGTAAAGTATTAACCCATATCTTCTATACTTGATAGTTTCCTTTTCTTTACTCATAATTTCTC
>JAUNAY010000063.1 GCA_030527385.1 Fusobacterium sp.
ATATCATTGTTATTAGTTTTCACGCTTTCCATTTTTGCTGTTGGCAATTCAATGCTAATTCCACCATACTTATTAAAAGTACTTGAAACTATAAAAAATATTAACAAAAGAAAAACTACATCTATCAAAGGTGTTAAATCTGGAGTTAATAAAGCTCTTTTTTTCTTATATTTCGCCATTTTATCCCCTTACTATATTGATAACATTTGTTGTTATTTTATCAATCTCTTCTTCTATCTCTTCAATTTTTTTAGTTAACAAGTTATATACTACTAAAGCTGGAATAGCAATTGAAAGTCCAGCAGCAGTTGTAATAAGTGCTTTTGAAATACTATCAGCAACAAGAGTTGGATCTCCAGCACCAAATTGTGAAAGATCTTTAAAAGCATCTATCATACCAGTAACAGTTCCCAAAAGCCCCAACATTGGAGCTATATGTGATATTATTCCCAATATATGTAATCTTTTTTCAAGAGGTGCAATTTCGTCCATCTGTATCTCTTTTATAAGTTGTTCATATTTATGAAACTCTTTTGGAATAGGTGAACAAATATCCCCTCTGCAAACAAATTGTTTTATAGAACAACCAACAGCATTTTTTTCTTTATCACAAAGTTCAACTATTTTACAAAGATCTTTGTTTGAAACAGCTAAAATTATCTCTCTTCTAAAGTTCCTATTTAAAGCTTTTTCACTTTTAAAAAAGAAAAATAATCTTTCTAATATTACAGTTGTTGAAATTATAGATAACGCAAAGAGAACCCACATTAAAGGTCCTCCAACTTTAAAATAATACATCATATATCTTTCCTCCAAAATTCATTAAATTGTCTCAATAAATTTTTTGAAATAGTTATAAGCCTCATCTAAATCATTTTGATCTGGGTGAGTACTTGCATCAGCCCATCTTTTTACTCTTTCAGGATTTGGTCCGTGAGGGTGATCAGGAGAAAATTTTGTTTTCATCATCTCTATAAGTTTAGGATCAATAGCTCCTTGGCAGTGATAATGAGCAAGTACTTTATTGTTATTTTCTGTGAATAGTTTTGTAATAGCTTCTATACAATCATTTGCGTGTTTTGAATCTGGATATGCACCTAATGTGAAGAAAAATCCTGTATTTTTATTTTTAATTGTACTGATAAATTTAAGAGCTTTAGCATCAGCTGTTCCTCTATCAATCCAAGTTCCTACAATTATTAGATCATAATCTAAATTTTTTACTTCGCTAATATCCATAATATCACTATTTGGAATAGCTTTATATACTGCTTCTGCCACCTTTTTAGTATTTCCTGTTTTTGTTGAATAAGTAATTAATGTTTTCACTGATTTAACCTCCGTTAAAATTTTATTTCAGTTAAGTTATATCAGAAAATAAAAATAAAGTCAATTATTTTTAATTAAAAAAACTTTGATATATGAAATATTTTTCTTGACAATAAATAAAATAAATATTAATATAGTCACGTGAATAAAAGTTATAATAAACTAGGTAATTGTCTAGTTAAAACAGGAGGATTTATCTTAAAATGGAGAAAAATTTATTTTTGTATGATAAGAGATTAAAGTCTCATCACGACAGTAATAGTTTGATTAACAAATATATTAAAAGTGAAAACTATAGTATGAAAGAGTTTAATGATATATTACAACAAACACCAGATAATAGAAAAAAATCTATATATGTTCATACTCCTTATTGTGATAAAATTTGCTCTTTTTGTAATTTAAACAGAAAACAAATAGATGGAAGTTTAGATATGTACGCTCAATATATAGCAGATGAATTTGAAAAATATGGAAAAACAAGATATTTTCAAGAAAGTGAATTTGAAGTTATCTTTTTTGGTGGAGGAACTCCAACTGTATATAAACCTCACCAACTTGAATTAATTTTAAAGAGTATTGAAAAGAATGTTAAGCTTTCTAAAGATTATGAGTTTACTTTCGAGACAACTCTTCACAATCTTAATGATGAAAAATTAGAAATTATGAAAAAATATGGTGTCAATAGATTAAGTGTTGGAATACAAACTTTTTCTGATGAGGGAAGAAAATTCTATAATAGAACTTATACAAAGAAGGAGGTTATCCAAAGATTAAAAAAATTAAAAGAGAAATTTCAAGGAGATCTATGTGTAGATATTATCTATAATTTTCCAGATCAAAATATTAAAGATGTTATTGAAGATGCAAAGATTGTTAAAGAATTAGAACTTAGTAGTGCAAGTTTTTACTCCTTGATGGTGCACGAAGGTTCAAAACTTTCAAAAGACATTGAAGCTGAAAAAGTAAAGATGAAAACAGATATAGAAAGAGATTATCTTTTATATCAACACTTTGTTGATGAGATGTTATTAGATAGTGATTACCATATTTTAGAACTTACAAAAATAGCTAAAAACAATGGTGATAACTATAAATATATAAAAATTAGAAATACTGGTGGAGATACTTTTCCTATTGGAGTAGGAGCAGGGGGAAGTGTTCAAGGTATTGGAGTTTATAAGATGAGTAAGGAGATGTTCTTCTGTTCAAAACATACTGATTATCACGAAAGATTTGCTAGATTATCTGGTTATATGCAATTTCCAATAATTAAAAAATCAATAGTAAAAGAAATTTTATCTTTAGAAGAATTTGAACATTTTGATAAAAAAATGGCTGAATATGAAAAAAATTATCTTGTAGAAATAAAAGAGGACAGTTACAATCTTACAAAATTAGGAATCTTTTGGGGAAATAATATCTCAAGTGAAATAATTATCTATATTATGGAAAAGATTTTTAATAAATAATATTTAGTTAGGAGAGAGAAATGAATAAAAGAATTTTAGGACTTATATGGGCTAGTTTAACGATTTTGGCATATGGTGAGGAGCAGGTAGATTTAGGAAAAAGTGTAGTTTATTCTACAACTGGATTTGCAACAGAGATGAGAAAAACTGCAAGTACTCCAACAGTAGTTACAGCTAAAGAGATTCAAGAAAAGAATTATAAAACTGTGAGTGAAGTATTAAACTCTATTCCAAGTATCAATATTGTAAAGCAAGGAAAAGACTCAATAGTTGATCTAAGAGGGCAAGGAAATAAGGCAAAACAAAATGTACAAGTTTTAGTTGATGGAGTTCAAATAAACTCTCTTGATACTTCTATGACTGCCACTCCGATAGATACAATTTCTCCAGATAGTATTGAAAGAATAGAGGTTATACCTGGAGGAGGAAGTGTGCTTTATGGTAGTGGAACTTCTGGAGGAGTAGTAAATATTATTACAAAAAAAGGCAGTGGGAAAAAAGCTACTTTAGGATTTGATTATGGGGAGTATGGAAGTAAAAAAACTAATGTTGCTGTAGGAGAAAGTTTTGGTAATTTTGATATTAACTTAGCTTATAATAAAAATAATAAAAAAGGATATAGAGAAAATGATGAATCAGATTCTGATTATTTTCAAGGAGATTTAGGATATAGAATTTCAGACACTCAAAATATTGATTTTAAATATAGTAAATATAAAGCTGATGAAGATTATCCAAAGATGTTAAGTAAAAAACAAGTTGAAGAAGATAGAAAACAAGATGGATTAAGCCGTTCTAAATGGGGAAAAGGTATAAATAGTTCAGATACTAACAAAGATGAGTATGTATTGACATACAATAATAAATTATCTGAAAATCTTGACTTTAATCTTACTGGATTCTATCAAAATACAGAAACAAATATAAGAACTTGGGACTTTGGAGCAGTGAACACTTCAACTGTAAAAGGATCAGCGATTGCAGATCAAAAAGGTATATTCAAAGATGAAAAATATGGAGTTAAACCTAAATTTAAGTATGCCTATGGAGAAGGAAGCTCTCTTATTTTTGGAGTAGACTATATAAAAAATAAGGCTGAAAGAGTTAGTGATATGAAGATTCAACCTATAAAATCTTCTACTGGAGGACTTAGTCCTATGAGCATCAAATCATATACTACAAACAATTTAGAAAAAGAGACTATAAGTGGATATGTGATGAATAACTATGTTTGGAAAGATTTTGAATTTGCTCAAGGGTTAAGATATGAAAAAGCAAATTATGAAGCTGATAGAAATACTAATAGAGTTGTAAGTTTAAATGGTAGACCTATGCAAACAAATAATGAAGGTAAGAAAATATCTACTGATGAAGATAACTTTGCTTATGAATTATCAGCAAACTATCTATATTCAGATACTGGAAAAGCATATGTTAGATATGAGAGAGGATTTACTTCTCCAGCACCTGCTCTTTTAACAGATAAGGTTACAATTAATGGAGCTGCAAATTATTATTTAAACAATTTAAGTTCTGAAAAATATGATAATTTTGAAGTAGGAGTTTCAGATTACATAGGTTTCTCAACAGTGAGTGCTTCTGCATTCTATACAATAACTAAAGATGAAATAACACAAGATATGTCTTCTGGAATGCCACCAGCTTGGATATATAACTATAATTTAGGTAAAACAGAAAGAATAGGTTTTGAACTTAAAGCAGAACAATATCTTGGTAAACTTACTCTTACTGAATCATACTCTTTTATAAATGCTAAAATAAAAGAGGGGAAAAAAGGAGTATATAACGAAGCAGGAGATAAAACTGGAAGTATAGATTTAGCAGGAAACAGAGTGGCTAATGTACCTAAAAATAAATTTAATTTAGGAGCTAGTTATGCTTTTACTGATAATTTTAATTTAGGAACAGAGGTTGTATATACTGACAGTGTATATTTGAACAATGAAAATCTTGGTGGAAAGGTTAACTCACATATTGTAACAAATGTTAGAGCTAACTATAATTTCAACTCAGGTTTAACTCTTTATGCTGGAATAAACAATATATTTAATGAACAATATTACGAAAGTATAAATTATACATTGGCAGATGGGTATACATATGATCCTGCTGCTGAAAGAAATTACTATGTAGGATTTAGATATACTTTATAAAATGTGAGGAATAAGATGAAAAAATTTCTACCTTTAATTTTAACTTTGGGAATTTTAATTGTGGGGACACTTTCTATACCTTTAGGAAGTGTTCCAATTTCTCTAAATTATATATTTTTTCCAAAAAATGCCCCAGAGTATATAAAAACAATTATTTTTAATCTAAGATTACCAAGAATAGTTATGTCAATTTTAATTGGAATGATGCTTTCTTCAAGTGGTGCAGTTGTACAGACAGTTTTTCAAAATCCATTAGCAGACCCATATATTATAGGAATTGCAGCTAGTGCAACTTTTGGAGCTGTAATAGCCTATGTTTTAAATATGCCAGATTATATGTATGGAGTTTTTGCATTTTTTAGTTGTCTTACAAGTACACTTCTTATTTTTAAGATGGCTAAGAAAGGAGATAAGGTAAATGTTGCTACTCTTTTAATTATAGGAATTGCAGTTTCATCTTTTCTTGGTGCATTTACCTCTTTTGCTATGTATCTGATAGGAGAAGACTCTTTTAAAATTACAATGTGGTTGATGGGATATTTAGGAAATGCCACTTGGAAAAAAGTTCTGCTTTTACTTCCACCACTTATATTTTCAATCACATATTTTTTCTTAAAAAGAAATGAGCTAGATGCCCTTTTATCTGGAGACGAAGAAGCACACTCTTTAGGAATTGACATTAATAAACTAAAAATAAAAGCTCTTACTGTATCAGCTTTTGTAGTGGCATTTTCTGTTGCTTTTTCAGGAATGATCGGGTTTGTAGGTTTGATAGTTCCACATACTATGAGAATGATTCTCGGTTCTTCAAATAGAAAGATGCTTTCAAGTACAATCTTAGCTGGTGGTTTCTTTCTTCTTGTTTGTGATACATTTGGGCGTATTATTCTAGCTCCTACTGAAGTACCAATTGGAGTTATAACAGCTTTCTTTGGTGCTCCCTTTTTTCTATATTTAGCTTTGAAAAATAAGAGGAGAGATTTTTAATGGAATTAGAAAAAAATATAATTGATATAGATAATTTAAGTTTTAGTTATGGAGAAAGACAAATTTTAGATGGAATCTCTCTATCAATAGAAAAAAATAAATTAGTTGGAATTTTAGGACCTAATGGTTGTGGAAAATCAACTCTTTTAAAAAATATATTGGGATACCTAAATAGTTCTTCTGGAAATATTAAAATCTACAATAGAGGATTAAAAAGTTATTCTCAAAGAGAAAAATCTAAATTAATATCTTTAGTTCCTCAAAAATCTCAACTTGTATCAGCTATTAGTGTAGAGGAGTTTGTTTTGATGGGAAGATTGCCACATCTAAAAAATAGTTGGACTGGATATAGTAAAGAGGATAGATATATAGCTAAAACTTCATTAAAATCTTTGGAATTGGAAAGATTTTCAAACAGAATAGCCCCTACTCTTTCTGGAGGAGAGTTTCAGCGTGTATTATTAGCAAGAGCAATTACTCAAAATACAGATATTATTCTCTTAGATGAACCTACATCTGCTCTTGACTTAAATCACGCTATTGAACTTATGGAAAAAATAAAAGAGATTGTATTGAATGAAAAGAAAACAGCTGTGGCAGTTCTTCACGATCTAAATCTCGCTTCACTTTTTTGTGATGAACTTATTATGTTAAAAAATGGAAAAGTTTTTTGTAAAGGAACACCTAAAGAAGTTTTGACAAAAGATAATTTAAAAGAGGTATATAATTTAGAGTGTGAAATTATTTATGATGAAGATACCCTGCCATACATAATACCTAAAACAAAAAAAATTAAGAAAGGAACTATATAAATGAGTAATTATCAAATTAAAAAAATTTTTAATAGAATTTTAATCATAATAATTTTTTGTTTTATCTCAATTCTTTCATATTCATTTGAGATAAAAAATAATATGGTAGTAGATAAATTTAACAATTCAATAGAACTAAAGGAGTATAATAGAATAGTTTTAGTTG
>JAUNAY010000064.1 GCA_030527385.1 Fusobacterium sp.
TTTACGCATATTTTCAATAAACTTCTTATCCTTTCCTTTTATCTTTTCATCAAGAATTGAGATTATTTCCAACTCTTTTAATTTAAAGTTAGCATAATTCTTTTTCTCTTCGTCATAACAGAATAAAAAGTTTTCATCTCCCCTTTCCTCTCTTTTTATAAAGTAAGGTTCAACATTAAAAACTCTGCTCAAATACTTTATTTTTATTTTTTTCTTCTCTTTTATTCCCTCTAATATCATCTTTACTCTATCTTCAAAAATAAAAAGTTCTCTTTGATACTTAAATTTTGAAGTATAAAGTTCAAACAACTCTCTAAAATACTCTGCTTCTACATCTACTTCATTAGCTTTTAAAACATCATAATATATATCTCTATTTGAAACATTTAAGTCAAATTGTATTATCTTCTTTACTGGTCTTCCTTGAGTCTCTAACAACTTTTCTGGATCCATCTTTTTACTATATTTGAATCTTTCAAGGATATAGTTGCAAAGTTTATTATTATTTATTCCAAATTCTTCAACATCATTCTTCATAAGACGCCAAATATCTTCTGGTACTGTCACCCTAATCTTTTTCATTCCTTTGCTCCCCTAAATAAAATAGTATATTTTATTATTATAACACAAAGGAGTAAATAAGCATAATTTTTTATTGATTAAGAGTAATTCTTGTTCCATCAGACAACTCTATCACTTGTGTTCTTCCATCAGAATATACAACTTTTCCACTTCTTTGATTTGAACGATTTACATTATCATAATAATTTCTTCCACTATAATTATTAGCATTTGGTCTTTCAAGTCTTGCTGGAACTCCAGAGTTACTATATTTATAGTGAGCATTTTCTGCTACTGCTTGTCTTTCATAATCTCTTCTAATTTGAGTATCTAATCTATCCAAATCTCTTTGATGTTTAAGCTCACTATCTTGATAAGTATTATTTAAGATTAAAGCTGATCCACCAATTATAGCAGCTCTTGTTCCTCCACTTAAATCTCCCCACCAACTTGCATTAGCAACAACTGAAATCATTAACAATCCTAACGCTACTATTTTTTTCATAATTTTACCTCCAAATTTATTAAAACAAATTACACTTCAATATATTGACTAATCAGTCAATTATATTCTACCACACTTTTATATAAATTTCAAAGCTTTTCTATTTTAGAAAAATTTCCATAACTCTATCTAAAATACCATTTAATTTAGCTATTGCCATTCCAAAATTTGTTATTTTTATATCACAATTTTGTGCTTTTTCTATTCTGCTCATTGTTTCACTTCTATTTAACATACACGAACCACAATGAATTATTAAAGAATACTGATCTAAATTTTTTGGATAATCTTTTCCAGAACAATTTTCTATCACCAACTCTGGAACTTTTTTCTTTAGTAATAATGGTATTTTTTCTCTAGCAATATCCCCTTTTAATTGATGATGTGTACAAGCTTCAGCTATTAAAACTTTATCTCCACTTTTTAATTCATCAATTTTTTTAGCTCCTTCATATAAAGCTTTTAAATCTCCCTTAGCTCTTGCCATTATTATTGAAAATGATGTCAGTGGAATATTTTTATCTAATAGTTGATCTACCTGCTTAAATACTTGTGAATCTGTAATAACTAGATCTGGCTTAAAAATCTCTAAAGCTTTTTCTAAATTATCAAGAGTTGTCATTGTTGGTATTCCACCATAATCAAGTATATCTCTTAAAACTTGAACTTGTGGCAATATCAATCTTCCTTTTGGAGCTTGTATATCTTGAGGAGCAACTAAAAGAATCTTATCTCCTTTTTTTATCTTATCTCCTATCAAAATATCCTCCATAAAGGATTTAGAAGCTTTTTCAATTATCAAATTTTTCAAGCTTTCTATATTATCTTTCTTTATTGCACTTATTTTTATGCTTTTTAAATCTAAAGCTTTTTCCACTTCTTCAATTTTCAAATTAAACTCTTTATTATTTTTTACTATATCTATCTTATTTACAACCAAAATAATCGGTTTCTTTTTAGCTAAAATTTTTTCTTTCCATTTTTTTTCAGATTCTACATCACTATTTAAAATAGATTCTGCTGATACCAATAAAATTGCTAAATCTAACTTATCTAATACCTCTTCCGTCTTTTCTACTCTCAATGCTCCTATACTAGTTGTATCATCTATTCCAGCAGTATCTATAAACACAACTGGTCCTAATGGCAACAGCTCCATAGCTTTATACACTGGATCTGTCGTTGTTCCTTTTAAATCTGATACCAATGATATATTTTGTCCAGTGATACTATTTATCAAGCTTGATTTTCCTGCGTTTGTTTTTCCAAATATTCCTATATGTACTCTATTACTTCTTGGTGTTTCGTTCATTTTACCTCCCTTTAAACTTCACGTCTTCCAGATAATGCTTTAGATATTGTTGCTGTATCTGCAAACTCTATATTTCCTCCAATTGGAATTCCACTTGCTATTTTAGTTATTTTTATATTAAAAGGTTTTAATAATTTTGTTAGATAAAGAGCTGTTGTTTCACCTTCCAAATCTGGATTCAATGCTAAAATAACCTCTCTTATATCATCTTTAGCCACTCTTTCTAAAAGAGATTTTATATTTAGTCTATCTGGAGTAATTCCGTTTAATGGGGCAATTTTTCCATTTAATACGTGGTATGTTCCATTATAACTGTCTGTTTTTTCAAAAGAGATTATATCTCTACTATCCTCTACAACACATATTATCCCCTTGTCTCTAGTTTCATCTGAACATATATTGCACATATCTGTTTCACAAAAGTCTCCACAAACTGGACATCTTTTTATACTTTTTTTAACATCTCTCAAAGCTTCTACAAATTTTTCAACTTGATCTTCATTTATATCTAAAATGTGAAATGCCAATCTAGTAGCACTTTTTCTTCCTATTCCAGGCAACTTATTAAATTCGTCTATCAATCTTTCTAAACTTTTTGTAGCCATCTCCTCATCTCCTTTTTTATTAAGTAAAAAAAAGCTCCGTTAAATACGGAGCTTGATTTTATACAAACTATTTTAACTATTTTTCAAGATCATCTTTGAAAGATCTTTTCAATCCTTTTATAAATTTATTTATATCTCTTCTCTCTTTTCCTAATTCTGCGTTTTTTATGATATAATCGTCAACTCTATCCTCATAGTCAGATTGCATATTTTCAATTATATCTAATATTTCTTCGTAAGGCATATCAGGTTTTAAATATTCTTTAAGATTTAAAAGAAGCTCTACTCTTTTTCTATTGTCTCTAATTTTTCTGTCATTATCTTCGATCTCTCTTTTTATCTTATTTTTTCTTCTAGTTTTTCTAACTAGCTCTAATACATTATCCATAATATCCTCCTTTTAGGAATACTCTCTCCGTTAGTTTAGTATACAATAATTCATACTTTTTTGCAACTATCTATTATTTTGAAAGAATAAGGGCAAGATCATAATCATCTTTTATTGAATAGTTTCTTTCTCCGTCCCAAGCATAAGATATTGGGTGAGTAATTAATTTGTTATTTTCTAATCCTACCATTACTCCACCTTCATCATTTTCAAGAAGTTCAATAGCTTTTGCTCCCATTCTTGTAGCAAGCATTCTATCAAATCCTGATGGTGTTCCTCCTCTTTGAACGTGTCCAAGAACTACGCTTCTTACTTCAGTAGTAATTCTTTCTTTTAATGCTTTTTCTATCTCTTGTACTTTTCCTACTCCTTCAGCTACAAGAACTATATCGTGAAGTTTTCCGTGTTTTCTTCTTTCTTTGATTTGAAGAGCTAAAAGTTCTATTGGGTTATCCATTTCTGGAATAAGAACTCCATCTCCTCCACCTGCAAGACAAGCTTGTAAAGCAAGATCTCCAGCACGTCTTCCCATTACTTCAACAAGAATTGTTCTTTCGTGTGATGTTGCTGTATCTCTAATTTTTGATATAGCATCAAGAATTGTATTAAGACAAGTATCAAATCCTAAAGTAAAATCTGTTCCTTTAATATCATTGTCTATTGTTCCTGGGATTCCTACTACTTTAAATCCGTGTTCTTTAGCTAAAAGATCTGCTCCGTGGTAAGATCCGTCCCCACCTATTACAACTAAACCTTCTATATCTCTTTTCTTTAAGTTTTGTGCTGCTATTGCTCTAAATTTTGGGTCTTTAAACTCTAAACATCTAGCTGTTAAAAGACGAGTTCCTCCTCTATCTATAATTCCAGATACAAAACGATCATCCATAGGAAAAATTTCATCATTTAGCATTCCTAAATATCCTCTTTGGATACCATAAACTTTCATACCTTTATACATTGCTACTTTAGCTGCAGCTCTGATGGCAGCGTTCATACCTGGCGAATCTCCACCACTTGTCAATATTGCTATTTTTTTCATTCCTTATCGATCTCCTTTAAATATCAGTCCCTATAAAAGAACCCATTTTCCTAAATTTATTATATCTATTTTCCACAAGTTCTTCTACTGAAATTTTTTCCAATTCAGAAAATGATGATAAAATGACATTTTTTAGGTTAAGAGCTATACATTTATGATCTCTGTGTGCTCCTCCTACTGGTTCTTCTACAATTCCATCAATTACACCTAATTTATACAAACTTTGAGCTGTAATTTTTAAATTTTCTGCTGCTTCCTCAGCTCTTGAAGCATCTTTATAAAGTATAGCTGCACACCCTTCTGGAGAGATTACAGAATAAACAGAATTTTCAAGCATATATATTCTGTCTGAAACTCCTAATCCTAAAGCTCCTCCACTTCCTCCTTCTCCAATTACAAAAGAGATAATAGGCACTTTTAATCCACTCATCTCCATCAAGTTTCTAGCAATAGCTTCTCCCTGTCCGTGCTCCTCAGCCTCTAACCCTGGATAAGCTCCTGGAGTGTCAATAAAAGTTACTATTGGAATTGAAAATCTTTCAGCCATTTTAAACAGTCTAAGAGCTTTTCTATACCCCTCTGGATTTGCCATTCCAAAGTTTCTATATATCTTCTCTTCAGTAGTTCTCCCCTTTTGATGCCCAACTATCAAAACTTTTTTTCCATCTATTTTACAAAATCCTCCAACTATTGCTGGATCATCTTTAAACAATCTATCTCCGTGTAACTCTATAAAATCTGTTGCTATGTTTTCTATATAATCTAAAGTATATGGTCTTTCTGGGTGTCTTGAAACAAAAACTTTGTCCCAAGAAGTTAAATTTTCATATATCTCTTTTAATTTTTTGTCTCTTTCCACTTCAAATTTAGCAATTTCTCCAGAAATATTTATACCTTTTTCCTCTGAAAATTTTTTCATCTCTGCTATTTTATTATCTAATTCTACTATTTCCTTTTCAAAATCAAAATTCATTCCAAACCTCCTACACAAGATTACTTAGAATAGTATGCAGTGTTTCTTTCATATCTTCTCTTTTTGTGATTACATCTACCATTCCACTTTTTTGCAGAAACTCACTTGTTTGAAACTCATCAGGAAGTTTTTGCTTTATTGTTTGTTCTATTACTCTTTTTCCTGCAAATCCTATCATTGCTTTAGGTTCACTTACTATAATATCTCCAAGCATTGCAAAAGAAGCAGTTACTCCTCCAGTTGTTGGATTAACAGGTACTGCAATAAAAGGCACCCCTGCTTGTCTTAATTTTTCTGCTGCTGCTGAAGTTTTTGCCATTTGCATAAGTGAAAGTATTCCTTCGTGCATTCTAGCTCCTCCAGAAGTTGCAACTACAATAACTGGTATTCTCTCTTTTAGCCCTCTTTCTAAAGCTCTTGTGATCTTCTCTCCAACAACAGATCCCATACTTCCACCCATAAATTTAAAATCCATAACAGCTATACTAACTCTTATTCCTTTTAAATTTCCTGTTCCTGAGATTACACCCTCTCTCATATCACATTCATTCCTTGATTTTCTATTTTTTTCAGAATATCCAGGGAAGTTAAGTGGATTTACTGATTCTAATTCTGCGTCCTCCTCAACAAATGTACCATCGTCTATTAATAATGCTATTCTTTCTCTAGCTGTCATCTCGAAATAGTAATCACAATGACTACATTTTTTTAAATTATTTTCTATATCTACCTTGTATAATATCTCTTGACAGTTTGGACATTTTACCCACAATCCAGTAGGCTTATGATCTATTTGTTGCTCGCTACCTTGTCTTACTTCATCATCTTTACTCTCTATTGTTAATGTTACATATTTTTTTCTACTCTTATTCAAAGAGAAATTTTTTTTATTCAAAGAAAAAAAACCCATATTGCCCTCCTTGTTTACTTTTCCTCAATAACTAATTTTATAAGATTTTTCCAATTATTTCAATAAATATTTGATTTTCGCTTCTATATATTATAGAATAGAAGTTAGAGTAATCGTTTCTAATGACTTAAAAATAAGAGGTTAAGGGAAACTTGAGAATTAAAAATTACAAAAAATATTTTAAGAAAATTTATTTTTCTTTGGGAGGTTTTTATGAAAAAAATAAACTTTTTTATACTAGCTCTTCTTACTATGCTGTTATCTAGTTGTTCAAATCTTGATGAAACTATGTCAACTATTTCAGATGCTTTACCTAAAAAATCATCTGAAGTTCCCCTAGAATTACAAGAGCAAATTTTAAGTAGAGTTAATCCTGAACAAGAGATCTATTCAGTTGGTTCTTTTAGAATAGGTACTAGTGGAGCTATTATAGCTCAATCTAAAGCAAATAAAGATGCTAAAGATATCTTAAAAGAACAAATTAAAAAAGAGTTAGAGATTCAATTTAACTCATTTTTATTAGAAATGGATAGTTATTCAAGAGGACTTACTACTCCTGTATTAAGAGATCTTAACGAA
>JAUNAY010000065.1:0-3090 GCA_030527385.1 Fusobacterium sp.
ACATTAGAAAAATTTTTGTATAGGGGAAAAAATAAAAAGTTAACAGGTGGAATATTAACTATAATTACAGTGGGGGTAACTGTAATAGTATCATATTATTTAGCAAAACTTTCTCAAGGTTTAGAGGTATTCTTTTTATATACTACTCTAGCGACAAAAAGTCTTGCTGATGAAGGATTTAGAGTTTGTAAAGTGCTTACAGATGGAGATTTAGAAAGAGCTAAAAAGGAACTTTCCTATCTTGTGAGTAGAGATACTGGAAATATGGATATAAGACAGATTACAAGAAGCGTATTAGAAACAATAAGCGAAAATTCAGTAGATGGGGTTATAGCACCTATGTTTTTTGCTTTTGTAGGAAGTCTTTTTAGTGTAGGTGGGGTTTCTTTAGCTCTTCCTTTTGCAATGGGATATAAGGCAATAAATACTTTAGATTCAATGGTTGGATATAAAAATGATAAATATATCGACTATGGAATGGTGTCGGCAAAGACAGATGATGTGGCAAACTTTATTCCAGCAAGATTAGCTGGAGGAGTTATAATTCCAGTGTCAGCAATGCTTTTAAAAATGAATTATAAGGATGCTTGGAGGGTATTTTTTAGAGATAGATTAAATCATTCAAGTCCTAACTCTGGAAATTCTGAATCAGCTTTTGCAGGAGCTTTAGGGGTGCAATTTGGAGGAAAAACAAGCTATTTTGGTAAAGTATATGATAAACCTACTATTGGAGACAGATTAAAATGTTTTGATTTGAGAGATATAAAAAGAGCAATAAGACTTTTATACGTTAGCTCTTGGGTAGGACTTGCTCTATTTGTTTTAATAAGATATATCATTACTTTAATTTTTGGCATTTAAGGAGAAAAATATGGATTTACACGGTGGTAATATATATAGACTTCAAAGAGAGGGGAAAAAAGAACTTTTAGATTATAGTTCAAATATCAATCCTTTGGGAGTTCCTAAAAAGTATAAAGAGGAGGTTATAAATAGTTTTCACATATTGGAGAAATACCCAGATCCAGAATATATCGAACTAAGAGAAAATATTGGGAAATATAATGGGGTAGATCTGCAAAATATAGTTGTAGGAAATGGAGCAACAGAGATTCTGTTTTTATATATGAAAGCTATGAAACCCAAAAAAAGTGTGATAGTGGCTCCAGCTTTTGCAGAGTATAAAAGAGCTTTAGATACAGTGGAGAGCGAAATTATTTACTATCCTCTTTTAGAAAAAAATAGTTGGGAGTTAGATATAGAAAGTTTTATAAAAGAGTTACCAGATTGTGATTTAGTTGTTATTTGCAACCCTAACAACCCCACAGGAAGTTTTTTATCACTTGAAAAGATAGAAAAAATTAATAGTGAGCTTGAAAAAAGGAAAATAAAGTTATTCATAGATGAAGCTTTTATCGAATTTGTAGAGGATTGGAAAAATCAGACAGCAATTTTGCTAAACAGCAAAAATATATTTATAATGAGAGCTTTGACAAAGTTTTTTGCAGTGCCTGGAGTTAGGTTAGGGTATGGAATATCTTTTGATAATGATATTCTAAAGAAAATGGAAAAATATAAAGAGCCTTGGAGTGTTAACTCTTTTGCTGAACTTGCAGGGAAAACAATGCTTTGGGACTATAAATATATAGAAGATACTGAAAATTGGATAAGAGAAGAGAAAAAATGGTTTTATGAAGAGAGTAAAAAGATAGAAAATATTAGAACTTATAAAACAAATGTAAATTTTATTTTAGTAAAATTATTAAAATATAACTCTTTTTATGTGAGAGAAAAAATGATAGAAAAGGGAGTAATAGTAAGAGATGCTTCTAATTTTCAATATTTAGATCAAAATTATATTAGACTTGCAATAAAAAATCGTGAAAATAATATAAAAGTATTAAAAGCACTTGAAGAGGTGATGAAATGAAAGCGTTTGTATTGGCAGGAGTGAGTAGTGGTATAGGAAAAACTACTGTTTCAATGGGGTTGATGTCTCTTTTTGAAAATGTTTCACCCTTTAAAGTTGGACCAGATTATATAGACCCAGGATTTCATCAATTTGTAACAGGGAATAAAAGTTATAATTTAGATCTTTTTATGATGGGAGAAAAGGGAGTTAAATATAGTTTTTATAAACATCAAAAAGATATATCTATAATAGAGGGAGTTATGGGGCTATATGATGGAATAGACAACACACTTGACAACAACAGTTCGGCACATATCTCAAGAGTGTTAGGAGTTCCAGTGATATTAGTAGTTGATGGAATTGGAAAATCTACAAGTATAGCAGCAGAGGTTCTTGGTTATCAGATGTTAGATAAAAGAGTAAATATAGCAGGTGTAATTATAAATAAGGTTTCTAGTGAAAAGACATATGCTATTTTTAAAGAAGCTATTGAAAAATATACAGATGTAAAATGTTTAGGATATGTGCCTAAAGATGATAGTTTGCATATAGGAAGTAGGCATTTAGGACTTTTACAGGCTGGAGAGATAGGGGATTTAAAATCTAAAATAGAAAGATTAAAGGAAAGTTTGAAAAAAAACTTTGGATATAGATGCTATATTAAAGATTGCTTCTCAAGTTGAAATAAAAGAGGAAAAAAATCCTTTTGAAGATAAGAAAGATATGTACAAAGGGAAAAGAATGGGAATAGCTAAAGATAGTGCTTTTAGTTTTTATTATAATGACAATATAGAACTATTTAACTATTTAGGAATTGAAACAGAGTTTTTCTCACCTATCAAAGATAAAAAAATACCAGAGAATATAGATATTCTATATTTTGGGGGAGGTTATCCAGAAAGTTTTGCAAAAGAATTATCTGAAAATATTGAGATGTTAAACTCAATTAGAGATTTTGCTACAAAAGGTGGAAAAATTTTTGGAGAGTGTGGAGGATTTATGTTTTTATCTAAAGAGATTGAGATGTTAGATGGAAGTATATATCCTATGTGTAATCTTATAAAATGTAGTACAAAGATGGGAAATCGTTTAGATATAGCTAGATTTGGGTATATAAATATATTAAGAGATGGAAAAGTTGTGGGAAAGGGACACGAATTTCACTATTCAAAAATAAA
>JAUNAY010000065.1:3100-6752 GCA_030527385.1 Fusobacterium sp.
ATAAAAGAAGTTTTTGAGGAGCAAAGAGAATATGTAGCCGAAAAACCTAATGGTAAAAATTGGAAGTGTATATTTGAAGACAAAAATGTAAGAGCTGGATACCCACATATACATTTTTTCACAGGATTTGAAATATTAAAAAATATACTTGATTAATAAATTTTAAAAGGTGGTAAGATAATGAATAACTATATAAAAGTGCCTCAAGATATTGAAAAAAGAAGTTTTGAGATCATAGGAGAGGAATTAGGAGAAAAAGTAAAACTATTTGACGCTGAAACTTTACCAATAGTAAAGAGAGTTATACATACAACAGCAGATTTTGAATATGCTGATTTGATTGAATTTAGAAATGATGCTATTGCAAGTGGAAAAAAAGCTTTAAAAGATGGGTGTAAAATCTATTGTGATACAAATATGATAGTAAATGGTGCAAGTAAAATGGTACTATCTAAATTTGGGTGTGAAGCTTATTGCCTTGTATCTGATAGTGAAGTTATAAAAGAAGCTAAAGAAAGAGGAGTTACAAGATCAATAGTAGGAATGGAAAAAGCTGGGAAAGATCCAAACACTAAGATTTTTTTAATAGGAAACGCACCAACAGCTCTTTATCAATTAAAAGAGATGATTGAGAGAAAAGAGATTGAAAAACCCTCTCTTGTAGTTGGAGTTCCAGTTGGTTTTGTAGGGGCATCTGAATCAAAAGAAGCATTTAAAACTTTAGATGTTCCATACATAACAATCAATGGAAGAAAGGGAGGAAGTACAGTAGCAGTATCAATTTTACACGGTATCTTATATCAAATGTATAAAAGAGAGGGATTCTAATGGCTGAAGAGCTAAGGAGTGGTTATACTACTGGAACTTGTGCAACAGTTGCTGTAAAAGCAAGTCTTGAATATCTATTACACGGAAAAATATCAAAAGAGGTTGAGATAACTACATTAAATGGAGTTAAGTTAACAATTCCAATTTTAGCTTTGAGAGGAAGGAAAAATTTTGCTTCTTGTGCAGTTAAGAAGTTTGCTGGAGATGACCCAGATGTAACTAATGGGATAAGTATTTGTGCAAAAGTAGATCTTGTTAAGGAGTTACCAAAAGTTGAGAGAGGACACTATTTTGATAAATTTGTTTTGATTGGTGGAAGAGGAGTAGGAGTTGTTACTAAAAAAGGACTTCAAGTTGAGCTTGGAAAATCGGCAATAAATCCTGGACCTCAAAAGATGATAAGTCAAGTTGTTGATGAACTTTTGGAAGATAGAGATATAAAAGCAGTGGTAACACTGTATATTCCTGAAGGAAGAACAAAAGCTCAAAAAACTTTTAATCCTAAACTTGGGATAAAGGGAGGAATCTCTGTATTAGGTTCTACTGGGATAGTAAAACCTATGAGTGAAGAAGCATTAAAAGACTCAATGTTTGCAGAATTAAAGGTTTTAAAAATGGATAAGGATAGAGATTGGGTAATATTTGCTTTTGGAAATTACGGTAAAAATTATTGTGAAAAGTTAGGACTTGACTTAGAACAGATGATAGTTATTAGTAACTATATAGGTTTTATGGTTGAGTCAGCAGTAAAATTAGGTTTTAAAAGAATTATTCTTTTGGGGCATATAGGTAAAGCTGTAAAGATTGCTGGGGGGATATTTAATACCCATAGCAAAGTAGCAGATGGAAGAATGGAGATAATGGGAGCAAATGCTTTTTTGATAGGGGAAAAGCCAGAAAATATAAGAGAAATATTGGAAGCTAATACAGTTGAGGAAGCTTGTGACTATGTTGAAAAAAAAGAACTTTTTACCTTGATTGCTGAAAAAGTTAAAAAGAAAGTAATTGAATATAGTAGAACAGATGATTTGACTTGTGAAGCACTGCTTTTTTCATTTAAGGGAGAGACTTTAGGTTATAGTAGTGGCTTTTATGAGTTGGCAGGAGAAGTGGCTAATGAATAAAATATGTGTGGTTGGACTTGGACCTGGAAATTTAGATTTTTTAACTGGAGCTGGAAAAAAAGCAATCGAAAGTTGCGAAGTGGTAATCGGAGGAGAAAGACAGCTAGAAGAGTTAGATGAGCTAATTTCAAAAAAATGTGAAAAATATACTCTTGGAAAACTTTTAGAAGTGGTTGATTATATTAAAAGTAAAGAGGGAAAAGATATTACTGTTGTAGTCTCGGGGGATACAGGATTTTATAGTTTGCTACCATTTTTAAAGAAAAATTTTAAAAGTGAAGAAATAAGAGTTATTCCTGGAATCTCATCATACCAATATCTTTTTTCAAGAATAGGGGAGTGTTGGCAAAATTATACTCTTGCTAGTGTTCACGGGAGAGATTTTGATTATATAAAATCATTACAAAATGACACTGGAGTAGTACTTTTAACTGATGATAAAAATACTCCATATGATATAGCTAAAAAGATTTGTGAAGCTAAAATAACTGATGTTGAAATGGTTATAGGAGAAAGGTTATCATATTCAGATGAAAAGATAAGCAAAGTTAAGGTAACTGATTATAATTTGTTAAAAAGAGATTTTAAGATGAATATAGTTATTTTAAGAAAAATATAGGAGAGATAAGTATGCACATCTATGATAAAGATTTTGTTTACGGAGAACTTCCAATGACAAAACAAGAGGTAAGAGCTGTCTCAATAGCTAAACTTCAATTAAAAGAAGATTCTATTTTGATAGATGTAGGAGCAGGAACAGGAACTATTGGGATAGAATCTGCTACATACATAAAAACAGGAAAAGTTATAGGAATAGAAAAAGAGGAAAAAGGTTTAGAGGTAATTAGAGAAAATGTTAAAAAGTTTAATTTAGATAACTATTTTTTAATTCACGGAAGAGCTCCTCAAGATATTCCCGAAATAAATTATGATAGAATGTTTATTGGGGGATCTACTGGGGGAATGAAAGAGATAGTAGCACATTTTATGAAATATTCTAAAAAAAATAGCAGATTGGTGATAAATGCTATTACACTTGAAACTTTAAGTAGTGCTATGGAGATATTAAAAGAGTTTGGCTTTAAAGATATTGAAGTTGTAAATATGATGGTAGGAAGAGGGAAAAAAGTTGGACCCTATACGATGATGTATGGGGAAAATCCTATATATATAATAACAGTTGTTAAGGAGGAACAAAATTAGATGGAAAATAAATTTTATGGAATAGGTGTTGGAGTTGGGGATCCAGATCAAATAACTTTAAAGGCTATAAAAGCTTTAAAAAAATTAGATGTTGTAGTTTTGCCAGAAGCAAGAAAAGATATTGGAAGTACAGCCTATTCAATAGCTAAAGAGTATTTAAAAGATGATGTTGAGCTTGTATTTATGGAGTTTCCAATGTTAAAAAATCCATTAGATAGAGTTGAAGGAAGAAAAGCTAATGCAAAATTGGTTGAAAAATATCTTTCTGAGGGAAAAAATGTAGGATTTTTAACTATTGGAGATACTATGACATATAGTACTTATGTGTATATATTAGAACATTTAGATAAAAAATATACAGTTGAAACAGTTCCAGGAATATCATCATTTGCTGATATTTCTTCAAGATTTAATCTACCAATAGTAATGGGAGATGAATCTTTAAAAATAATTGGATTAAGTTCAAATACTGACATTGAAAAAGAGATTAATGAAAG
>JAUNAY010000066.1 GCA_030527385.1 Fusobacterium sp.
GATATATTAAAAAAATGAAATTTTCTTTACAAAAAAATGTATGTTAACTATTGTAAATGTATTAAAATTAAAAAAAATGTTGACAAATAATCTTGGTACAGGTATATTAAAATTATTGGACACGAGTACAATAAAAAAAGCAAATGAAATTAAAACGCAGGAGGATTAATATGAAAAAATTTGTTTTTGCTGCAATAATATCTGCACTTGTTTTGACAGGGTGTTCTTCAAATGAGGTTAGAAGAGCAGGAGTAGAAAGAAAAGTAACTTGGGAATATGCAGGAAGTTTACCAGCACAAAAAGGGTTTGAACACAATATAGGAACAGCAGGAGTTTTATCAGGTGTTCTTGATGGAAAATATGTAGTAGTTGGTGGAGGAGCTAACTTCCCTTATGATTCTGTTTTAAATGGAGGAGCTAAAAAACTTTATTCAGATGTTTATTTATTAGAAGAAAAAGACAATAAACTTGAAGTAGTTGAACATATAAATCTTGATAATGAGATAGGATATGGAGCATCTGTAACTGTTGAAAATGGAGTTTATTATATTGGAGGATCATCAAACGCTGATGCAGATAACGATATTTTATTCCTATCTATGAAAGATGGAAAATTGAATGTTGAAAAAGTAGGAGATTTACCATTTACTCTTCAAAATGGAACAGCAGTAGAAAACAATGGAAAACTTTATATTATGAGTGGAAAACAAGGTGGAAAAGCTACTAATAAAATGTATTCATATGATCTTGCAACAAAAGAGGTTGTAGAATTAGCTCCAGTTCCTGGACCAGCTACAAGAACTCAAGCAGTTTCACAAGTTTTAAATGGAGATCTATATGTATTTAGTGGAGGAGATGCAATAGCATATACTGATGGATATAGATATGATTTTGACAAAAATGAATGGACATCAGTTGCTTCTGTTGAATTAAATGGAAAAGGAATATCTCTATTAGGAGCTAACTCTGTAAAATTAAATGACACAGAGATGTTAGTTATTGGAGGATTTAATAAAGAGGTTTATGATAATGCTGTTGCAAATTTAGGAACTTTAAAAGGAGAGGAATTAGCTAAATTTAAAGCAGGATATTTTGGAGCAGATCCAGCTGAATTTAATTGGAATAGAGAAGTTTTAGTATATAATGCAGAAACTAATAGTTGGAAATCTTTAGGACAAGTTCCATTTGATGCACCTTGTGGAGAGGGACTTGCAGTTGTTGGAAACAAGATATTCTCTATAAATGGAGAGGTAAAACCTGGAGTAAGAACACCAAGAATGTATACAGGAACATTACTAGCTAAATAAAAATAGAACAGTATAGTAAATATATATAAATACACTCAAAATCTTAGTAATTTAAGATAATGGGTGTATTTTTTTATTGGAAAAAGATATTTTTAAAGAGATGTATACAAGTATGGTGTTTTTAAAATGTAAAAAATGTATTAATATAATTTAAAAAAAAAGAAAAAAAAACATTGACAAAGAATAAAAGAAAAGATATTATTATAATTGGAGAGTTAATGAACGCGAGAACAATTTTGAGAGGTGAGATTTGTTGTGATAACGCAAAAAGAGATTGCAGAAAAATTAGGAGTTAGCAGAACAACAGTAGCTAGGGCAATAAATGGCAGTTCATTAATAAAAGATGAAACGAAAAAAAAGATTTTAAATCTAGTAAAAGAGATGAATTATGAAAAAAATCTAATAGGTAGTTCTTTGGCTGGAAGAAAATCTAAATTAGTATCTGCCTTAATGATTAAATCAAAAAACGAATTTTATACACAAGAGATAGTTAGAGGACTTGAAAATGCTGCTAAAGAGTATGGAGCATATAATTATAGAATAGAGATTGAAACAACAGATATTGATGATCCAGAAAGTCAAATATTAAGACTAAAAGAGATATTAGATACAAAAGATATAGATGGCATAATAATTACGCCACTAGATAATATAAAAACATATGAGATATTAAAACCATATTTAAAAAGAATAAAAATAATCTCTGTTGGGATTAAATTACACGATGAGATACCACATATAGGTCCAGATCATAAAAAACAAGGTAAAATTGCTGGTGCTATAATGAGTAGTTTGCTAAGAGATAATGAAAAGCTTTTGGTTTTAAACAATGGAGATGACAGAATATCATCAAAAAATTATCTTGAGGGGTTTGTAGAGAGAGTTTCACAAACTGATATTAAATTGCAAGGACCATTGATTGGAAACGGAATAGATAAAAGTATAGAGTTGATTAGTGATGTTTGTTCAAGAGATGATATAAAAGGAATTTACATAAATAGATATGCTCAAGAAATTTTGGAAAAATTGCCAAAGAAAATTTTGAAAAATAAAAAAATAGTAACAAATGGAATAAGTAAAAATTTAAAGAGATTGTTAAAAAAAGGAATTGTTACTGCTACCGTAATGGAAGAGATTGCCACTGAGGGATATGATGCAGGAAAGAAAATGTTTGATATTTTATACAGAGACAAAAGCTATGAAGCTGAATGGGAAGTTTCAAAATCACATATTCTATTTCTTGAAAACTTAGAGGGATAAAATTTTTAATTAAAATATAAACTTATACTAAAAACAGATGGAGGTTTAACTATGAAAAAATCATTAAAAGCATTAGGATTAGGAATGTTATTTGGAGTTATGACAACAGCAGCACTTGCGGCAGAATTTGATCTTAAAATGGGAATGGTTGCAGGAACATCATCAAATGAATACAAAGCAGCAGAATTTTTTGCTAATAAAGTAAAAGAAGATTCAAAAGGAAGAATTGAAATTGCTCTTTTCCCTAATGGACAATTAGGAGACGACAGAAGTATGATAGAGCAAATCGCAGGTGGAGCTTTAGATTTCACATTTACTGAAATTGGAAGATTCTCAATATTCTATCCTGAAGCAGAAGTATATGTACTACCTTATATGATTAAAGATTTTGGACACGTTCAAAGAGCTACTTTTGACACAGAGTTTGGACAAAATCTTATGAAAAAAGTTCACGATGATTTAGGAATTACAATTCTTTCTCAAGCTTATAATGGTACTAGACAAACTACATCAAACAGAGCAATCAACAGCCTTGCAGATATGAAAGGACTTAAACTAAGAGTGCCAAATGCTCCAGCAAACTTAAACTTTGCAAAATATAGTGGAGCAGCTCCTACACCAATGGCATTCTCTGAAGTTTATCTAGCTCTTCAAACAAACTCTGTTGATGGACAAGAAAACCCATTGTCAGCTGTAAGAGCTCAAAAATTCTATGAAGTTCAACCATACCTAGCTATGACTAACCACATATTAAACGACCAACTATATGTAGTAGGAAATATGACTATGGAAGAGTTACCAGAAGATTTACAAAAAGTTGTAAAAGATGCAGCTGAAGCAGCAGCTAAATATCATACTCAATTATTCGTAGATGAAGAAGCTAACTTAAAAGATTTCTTTAAACAAAATGGTGTAACAATTACTGAACCAGCTTTAGGAGATTTTGAAAAAGCAATGCAACCAGTTTATGATGAATATATCAAGAAAAATGGAGCAGTTGGTGAAGATGCTATAAAACAAATTAAAGCAGTTAAATAGTTGAAGTAAATTAGTTTAAGGTGGGAAAAATGAAAATATTAGACAAATTAGAAGAATGGGTAGGAGGAACACTTTTTGTAATAATGTTCATCGTACTAGTAATGCAAATTGCAGCTAGACAAATATTTGGGACGCCTCTTATGTGGAGTGAAGAATTATCAAGCTTGATATTTACATATGTTGGAATGTTAGGAATTAGTATGGGAATAAGAAGTCAACAGCACGTACTTATTGACTTTCTATTTACAAGATTTTCTCCTAAGGTTCAAAAAGTATTGTTTACTTTTTCACAAATAATTATATTTATATGCCTTATTTTTATGGGTTATCTTGGAAATATACTATATCAAAAAAAATGGATATTTGAACTTGTATCATTAAAAATTTCGGCAGGGTGGATGTATCTTGCCCTACCAATAGTAACTATTTTAATGATGGTTCGTTTCTTCCAAACATATAAAGAAAACTATGATAATAAAAAAGTATTAATTCACCCATATGTATTTGTAGGAGCATTAGTAGCAATAATTGGATTAATAGTTTATGATCCAAAAATATTCAAAGTTTTAAAACTATCAAGTTACTATAAATTTGGAGAGATGTCAGGATTTGTAACTATTGCAGTATGGCTTATAATGATATTTACAGGTGTGCCTGTTGGTTGGTCATTAATGGCAGCAACACTATTCTATTTTGCTGTAACTAGATGGAATGTACTTTATTTTGCATCAGCAAAACTTGTAGATAGCTTAAATAGTTTCAGTCTTTTAAGTGTACCGTTCTTTGTATTAACAGGAATATTGATGAATGGTTCGGGAATTACAGAAAGAATATTTAACTTTGCAAAAGCATTATTAGGACACTATACTGGAGGAATGGGACACGTAAACGTAGCAGCTTCTCTTATCTTCTCGGGAATGTCAGGATCAGCAATAGCAGATGCTGGAGGATTAGGACAACTTGAGATTAAGGCTATGAGAGATGAGGGTTATGATGACGATATTTGTGGAGGAATTACAGCAGCTTCTTGTATAATTGGACCATTAGTTCCACCTAGTATAAGTATGATAGTTTATGGAGTTATTGCAAACCAATCAATTGCAAAATTGTTCCTTGCTGGATTTGTTCCAGGAGTTTTAACAACAATAGCCCTAATGATTATGAACTATTTTGTTTGTAAAAAAAGAGGATATAGAAAAGCTAAAAAAGCTACTTTTAAAGAACAAGTAGAAGCTTTCAAAAAATCTTTCTGGGCATTACTTACTCCATTCATTATAATTGGAGGTATTTTCTCTGGAATGTTTACTCCAACAGAAGCAGCAGTAATTGCAGCACTATACTCTGTTTTCTTAGGAGCATTTATCTATAAAGAACTTACTATAAAATCATTCTTTAAACACTGTGTTGAAGCAATGGCAATAAGTGGGGTAACAGTTCTTATGATTATAACTGTTACATTCTTTGGAGATATGATAGCTAGAGAACAAATAGCTATGAAGATAGCAGAAGTATTTATAACTTATGCAAGTTCTCCACTTACAGTTCTTGTAATGATTAACTTATTACTATTATTCTTAGGAATGTTTATAGATGCTTTAGCACTTCAATTCCTAGTATTACCAATGCTTATACCAGTAGCAGAGCAAGTTGGAATCGATTTAGTATTCTTTGGAGTAATGACTACATTAAATATGATGATAGGAATTCTTACTCCACCAATGGGAATGGCACTATTTGTAGTTGCACAAGTTGGAAAGATGTCAGTAAGTACAGTTACAAAGGGAGTTGTACCATTCTTATTACCAATATTCTTAACATTGGTATTTATAACAATATTCCCAGGAGTTATAACATTCCTACCTAATTTAATTATGGGATAAAAATAGATAAAAGATAAGAGAGGGAAATCAAATGCCATTAAGTGTAGATATGCCATTAGAACAGTTGAAAAAATATGAGGGAAGCAGTCCAAAACCTAAAGATTTTAATGAATATTGGAAAGAGGCTTTAGATGAATTAAAAGAACTTCCTAAAAACTTTAGAATAGAAAAAAATGAGTTTGAGACTCCATATTGTGAGTGTTTTGATATGTATTTTCAAGGTGTTGAAGATGCAGAGATTCACGTAAAATTTTTGAAACCTAAAAATGTAAAAGATGGAGAAAAAATTCCAGCAATATTAGAGTTTCACGGATATGGAGGTTGTAGCAAAGATTGGACATATAAATTGCCATATGTAGCTTGTAAGATAGCAGTTTTTTCTATGGAATGTAGAGGACAGATGGGAGATTCAACTGATAGTTTTGGAGAAGATAATCACTTTAGAACTTGTAATCTGATTAGAGGGGTGATGAATCCTAAAAATCTGTACTATAAAAAAGTATTTTTAGATGCTGTAAGATTGGCTGAAATAGTGATGGAATTTGATTTTATAAACAATAAAAGTGTAGGAACAATGGGCTATTCTCAAGGTGGGGGAATAGCTCTTGCTCTTGCAAGTTTAAAAAAAGATATTAGATCTGTATTTGCAGTGTATCCATTTTTAAGTGACTATTATAGATGTTGGAATATGGATACAGGGGCAGCATATGAGGAGATAAAAGATTATTTTAGACAAAGAGATCCTCAACACAAAAAAGAAAAAGAGTTTTTTAATAATTTAGGTTATGTAGATATACAAAATATGGCACCTTGGATAGAGGCAGAGGTTACAATGACAACAGGATTAATGGATAAAACTTGTCCTCCGTCAACACAATTTGCAACATATAACAAGTTAAATTGTAAAAAGAAACATCTTATATTTCCAGAGTATGGGCACGAAGATATGCTAAATGGATTACACGATGAAAATATATTGTGGGCGTTAAAGCTTTTGGAAGAATAGACTTTTTTTAGTTTGAAAAACAAGGAGATAAAATTGAAGATAGTAGGAATTGATATTGGTGGAACAATGATAAAATATGGGTTGATAACTTTAACTGGAGAAATTTTAGAAAGTGGTGAAGTATCAACAGAAGCCGATAAAGGAGTAGAAAATCTTTTTAATAAACTTGTGACTATAATTGAAAGTTATTCT
>JAUNAY010000067.1 GCA_030527385.1 Fusobacterium sp.
AGAAAATGCTATTCCTTTTAAGTTAGAAAGAAAAAAAACTCTTAGCTCTGTTTTAGATAGTTTTGGAACTTGTTCTCAGGAAGAAAGTGAAGAAATATCAAAAAAATTAGATTCTTTGAGTGAAGTCGATAAAAAAGTTGCTAGAATTGAAGTGATAGAACTTTGAAATTGGTTTTTAAATATAAAAAAATTGCAGAAAAATTTTTAGCTAAACATAAAGGATTAAGAGAAAAATTTCAAGAAAATATAAAATTAGCTTATAATGGATATAAAAATATAGATATTAGTATAGTTGAGGGACAAAAAATAAAAACATATAGAATGAGGATAACAAGTTATAGAATAATCTTTAGAGTTGAGGATGATAATACACTAACAATAATAGATGTTATAGATGCAGGAAATAGAGGAGATATATATAACAGATATTAATTTTTTTATGTTAAGAATAAAATTAAAAATATTTAGTCGAGATTGGGGCTTCTAATTTCGGCTTTTTTTATTATCCAAAAAAATAAAAAAAAGAAATTGAAATATATGACTAAATATGTCATAATAACTATATGTAGTTAAAATAAAAATTAAAATACGATATATTGTGTAGCGGAGGAAAAAATGATAAAAGTTTATGGAAAACAAGGATGTACTAAATGTGAGAGTTTAAAAAATATTTTAAATGATAAAGGTATGGAGTATGAATATATTGAAGATTTAAAAACATTGATGATGGTTGCAAGTAAAGCTAGGATAATGAGTGCTCCAGTAGTAGAAAAAGATGGAAATTTTTATACAATGGAAAAGTTTTTAGAGGTTTTATAATATGAATAAAGCTAAAATAAAGGAAGAGTTATTAAATCTTACTAAAGATTTAGAAATAAATATAAATGAGTTAGAAAATTATTTTAAATCAATCTATTCAGAGAATATTTCTTTAAATAAATTGCAAGATATGTTAATAACTTATGCTGTATCATTAACAAGTTTTGAAGAGAGCGATTGGACATATTTAGCTGGAAGATTACTAATGAAAAAAACAGAGCAAGAGGTTTTTAAAAATCGTAATTTTTCTTATGGAAATTTATATGATACAGTAAAAACTATGGTAGATATTGGAATTTATGATGAAAGATTGTTAGAGTATTCTAAAGAGGAAATGGTTGAGCTACAAAAAATTATAGATATATCAAGAGATATGATCTATGATTATGCTGGAGCAAATATGTTTGTAAATAGATATTTACTTAAATATCAAGGCAAAGTTTTTGAGCTTCCTCAAGAGGTATTTATGTGTATAGCTATGCTTTTAGCTATTAATGAAAAGGATAAGTTAACGGTAGCAAAAGAGTTTTACAATGCTTTATCACTGAAAAAAATATCTCTAGCAACTCCTATTCTAGCCAATTTAAGAATACCTAAAGGAAATCTATCTTCGTGCTTTATAACAGCTATGGACGATAATATAGAATCAATTTTTTATAATATAGATACTATTGCAAAAATAAGCAAAAATGGTGGTGGAGCAGGGCTAAATATCTCAAGAATAAGGGCAAAAAATTCAATGGTAAATGGGTATCATAATGCAAGTGGAGGAGTAATTCCGTGGATAAAAATAATTAATGATACAGCTGTGGCAGTAAATCAGCAAGGAAGAAGAGCTGGAGCTGTAACAGTGGCATTGGATTCGTGGCATTTAGATATTGAAAGTTTTTTAGAGCTTCAAACAGAAAATGGAGATCAAAGAGGAAAAGCATATGATATATATCCACAAGTTGTAGTTTCAGATATTTTTATGGAAAGAGTAGAAAAAAATCTTGATTGGACTCTTTTAGATCCATATGAAATAAGAATGAAATATGGTGTTGAACTGTGTGAACTATATGGTGAGGAGTTTAAAAAACTATATCTTACAATAGAAAGTGATAAGGATATAACTTTAAAAAAAGTTGTAAAAGCTAGAGAACTTTTTAAGGAAATAATGAAAACACAAATAGAGACAGGAATGCCATATATTTTCTTTAAAGACAGAGCAAATTTAGCAAATCATAATAGCCATATTGGAATGATAGGAAATGGAAATCTGTGTATGGAAAGTTTTTCTAATTTCTCTCCAACAAAAGATTTTAAAGAAGAGGTATTTGAAAATAGTGGTGTAAGAAAAGTAGATTTGGGAGAGGTGCATACTTGCAATTTAGTTTCTCTGAATTTGGCAGAGATAGAAAGGGAAGAACTAGAAAAAAATGTTAGTATAGCAGTAAGAATTTTGGATAATACTATTGATTTAACTAAAACTCCAATAAAAGAATCGGATAAACATAATAAAAATTATAGAGCAATTGGAGTTGGAACAATGGGACTAGCTGACTATCTAGCTAGAGAGTATATGATCTATGAAGAATCGCTTTTGGAAATAGATGAACTTTTTGAGGAGATAGCACTTTATAGTTTGAAGTCATCTTCATTATTAGCTAAAGAGAGAGGAAGTTATCCACTATTTAGGGGTTCAAAGTGGGAGAAAGGGATTTTCTTTGAAAAAGAAGAGAGTTGGTATTTAGAAAATTCTAAATACTCAAACAAATGGAAAGAGGTATTTCAACTTGTAAGAGAGAATGGACTTAGAAATGGAGAGCTTACAGCCGTAGCTCCAAACACTTCTACTTCTCTTTTGATGGGGGCAACAGCCTCAGTAAATCCAACTTTTTCAAGATTCTATATTGAAAAAAATCAAAAGGGAGCAGTTCCAAGAGTTGTAAAATATTTAAAAGATAGATCTTGGTTTTATCCAGAATTTAAAAATATAGATCCTCAAATATATGTAAAAATAATGAGTAGAATAGGAAAATGGACTACTCAAGGTGTATCTATGGAATTAATTTTTGATCTAAATAAAAATATTAGGGCAAAAGATATATATAATACTTTAATCACAGCGTGGAAAGAGGGTTGTAAGTCTGTTTATTATATAAGAACTATTCAAAAAAGTACTAATATAATAAATGAAAAAGAGGAGTGTGAAAGTTGTAGTGGATAGAAAAAAACTTTTTAATCCATTAGGAGATGATTCGTTATTACAAAGAAAAATCATAAAGGGAAATACTACAAATCTATTTAATTTGAACAATGTAAAATATCAATGGGCAAATCAGTTATATAGAACTATGATGGGGAATTTTTGGATTCCTGAGAAAATAGACTTAACACAGGATAAAAACGATTATAGCAACCTTACAGAGGCTGAGAAGTGTGCTTATGATGGTATATTATCATTTTTAATATTTTTAGATAGTATTCAAACAAATAATATTCCAAATATTTCAGATTATATAACAGCTCCAGAGGTAAATTTAGTTTTATCAATCCAAACTTTCCAAGAGGCTATACACTCACAATCTTATCAATATATAATAGAGTCTATTTTGCCAAAGGAGACAAGAAACTCAATTTATGATAAATGGAGAGAAAATGAGGTATTGTTTGAAAGAAATAGATATATAGCAGAGATTTATCAAAAATTTTTAGAAAATCCAAGTGATGAGAATTTTTCTAAGGTAATAATAGCTGATTATCTACTGGAAGCTATATATTTTTACAATGGATTTAACTTTTTTTATCTTTTAGCTAGTAGAAATAGAATGATGGGGACATCGGATATTATAAGGCTTATAAATAGGGATGAGTTATCTCACGTAGTTTTATTTCAAAATATGTTAAGAGAGATAAAAAATGAAAATTCAGATTTTTTCGATGAAAGTATGGTTTATGATATGTTTGAGAAAGCTGTAGAACAAGAGATAAATTGGACAAATCATATAATTGGAGATGAAGTTTTAGGTGTAACTAAAACAACAACAGAGGAATATACAAAATGGTTAGCTAATGAAAGATTGAGATCAATAGGATTAAAGCCATTATATAAAGGATTTGATAAAAATCCTTATAAACACCTTTCAAGATTTGCCGATACAGAGGGAGAGGGAAATGTAAAAGCTAATTTTTTTGAAGGAACTGTAACAAGTTATAATATGAGTTCATCTGTTGAGGGTTGGGACGAATTTTAAAAATATAAAAATACTGTTAAAATTGTTTTAGCAATTTTAACAGTATTTTTTGCTTTATATTATTTGTTTAAAGATTTGTAAAGATAAACAGTAAAGATAGTTTTAAAATCTGTTGTAATATCCTCAATTTTATCTAAGTCAAACCATTTACCCTCTAAGTCTTCTCCAAGGTCTAATTTTAAGTTTTGTGGCTTTATAGAGTCATCTTTTAATTGTATTATATACATATATAAAGATTCACTTGTATATCCTGGAGATAAAATAAGAGGTTTTTTAGGATTGTAAATGATATTATAGTCATCTTTTAAATAACCAGTTTCCTCTTCTATTTCTCTTTCAAGGGTATAAAGTGGCTCTTCTCCAGCCTCCATTATTCCTGCTGGCACTTCATACATCTCACCTTGGAATCCTGGTCTATATTGTTTTACAAGCAGAGCTTTGTCCCCTTTGGCATTTAAAACAAGGGCAGCAATAGCATTTTCTTTATCAAGATATTCTAATTGGATTCCTGTTGTTGGGTGTTTTTCAATAGCAATTTTTAAAAATTTAAGATCTTCTAATTTTTCTAACTTCATAAAATTCTCTCCCTTTCTTTTTATTTTATATCATTTTTATTAATATCATCAAATTTTTTTCTTTCTCGTGTAATTGCATCATAAAGTTGTTTTTTTCTTTTTAAATATTTTAATCTTTGTCTATTTTTATGTTCCTTAATAGTATTCATTATAGGAAGCAAGAATCCAGCTACAATTCCAGCTGAGAATCCATTGTTATATAAGTTTAAACCTCCGTGAACAGTTCCAATACTTTGTACTACTGCAAGATGTAACCAACCAGCTACAATCCCCCAAAACGTTCCATACACTCCAGCCACAGGTGCTAAAGATGTTCCAAATAGTCCAGAAAGTGCCACGGTAAAAGAATCTGTATAACTTCCAAATTTTGCTAGATATACACCTATTAAAATAGGGATTGTATTTATAAAATGCTTTCCATAGGCTGAAAATCCAACTATTGTTAAAATTCCAGCTAAAAGAGGACCATTTAAGGTTTGTCCTAAAAACATAACAAATCCCATAGCTATAAATCCCATAATTCCCATATTAATAAAAGTTAGTCCATATCCATATTTTATTATGTAATCAGCTTTTAAACCAGAGTCACACAAAAGTTTTTTATATCCCTTAAATGAACTTCCATTGATAAAAAATCCAATAATTATTAAAGATAAGAATGTACCAATACAAATAAGTTTTAAAGCCAAATCAAACTCATACGAGATAATTCTTTGAGGTGTTATTTGAAACTTATATAACTTTAAAATAGAAGTTATAACAGCACCTAAAATTCCTCCAGTAAATCCAAGATTATATAGGTTAAAACCTTCGTGAAAACCAGCCATTTTACTAGCTAATGGAGTTACAATAAATCCTATTATTATACCTAGTACAATAGCATTTAGATATGATGTTTCAGTAGTATCTACCCTAAAAGCAACTTCACTTACAAAAGGAGCTAAGGCACTAGCAAAGGAGATAGTTATAAAAATTTTTTTAAATTCAATCTCTTCATACAAACTATATAGAATGCCACCCAAATAGAAAGGAATAATATTTAATATATTTTTTCCAAAGAAAGAGAAACCAAATACAGTAAAAAATGAAGCTATCGCTAAACCAGAAATCTCTATTTTCATAAGCTTCATAAGTGTAAAATTAAAAATAAAAATTAAAAAAGCATTTAGGAATGTAGCTCCAATACCACCTATTTCTAAAAAATCTGTAATTAAAACCGATTGGGAGGTTATTATTTTTAATAAACCAGTAAATACATTTTCTCTTTCATAAATAACATAACTAATAAAAGAAATTATAATAAAACTAACAAGTATAGTAGATACAAATTTTATTTTTTTCATTCTTGATATATTAAAATCGTCCATAGCACCTCCATAAAAGTAATCTTAATTAAATATTATTATTTTTTTATAGCAAAGTCAAACATATGTTATATATAATATTATTAGTGAGAACTAAGAAAATAAAGGAGAAAAAAGATTTTATGGGATATTATGTTTATATGATAAGGTGTCAAGATAATTCGTTATATACGGGAATAACAACTGATATAAAAAGAAGATGTGAAGAACATAAAAATGGAACAGGGGCAAAATATATAAAAATAAAAAAATTTTTAAAATTAGAAATATTTTTTAGGTGTTTAAATAGATCTGAAGCATCAAAAATAGAATATTTTTTAAAAAAAATGTGTAAGAGTGAAAAAGAGAGATATATCAATGAAATCAAGGGTTTAGAAGCTATTATTTGGGAAAAATTAGGAATAAAAATAGAGATTTAAAAAAATTTTTAAAAAAAATAAAAAAAATTGTTGACAGATTTTAGATCTTATGATAATATAATAAATGTCCTCGACGGAACAGAGATGAAAACGAAAGTTCATCGAAGGAAGTTGATGATTGCCTGGGTGGCGGAACAGGTAGACGCACGGGACTTAAAATCCCGTGGTACTTAGTACCGTACCGGTTCGATTCCGGTCCTAGGCACCATTATTGCGGGGTAGAGCAGTCTGGTAGCTCGTCGGGCTCATAACCCGAAGGTCGTAAG
>JAUNAY010000068.1 GCA_030527385.1 Fusobacterium sp.
AATTATACACACGAACTACACTCTTAATCTATTTGAATTTTGAGTGTAGTTTTTTATTTAAAATTTATTTCCATTTAATATATGTTTGTATTATAATAAATTACATATAGTATTTAATAATTATATATTGTGAGGTATTTTATGGATAAAATATTTAAAGAATATAAAAAAGTTTTTCTATTTATCTTCATATTTATTATTATTATTTCTTTATTTAGAATCTTACCAATTTATATTATAAAAAAAATAATTGATATAGCTAATACAAATATCAATAATCAAAAAATCTATTTAATTATTAAATTCGGATTATTTTTTATAATTTCAAATTTAATAAAAAGCTTTTTAATTGCTTTCTTAAAATGGTATTCTGAAAGCAATCAAGTAAAAATAGCAACTAATTTAAAAATAAATATTTTTGAAAAATTTTCAAAAGTTAAATTTGAATTTTTAAATAAAATAAATATTTCATCTCTTTCTTTGTCTATTATAGATGATTCAGAAATAATAGGAAATAATTTAATTACTTTATACAGTGAAATTTTATTGTCTTTTTTTACTTTTTTATTTGGTATTTATTTTTTTAGTAAAATTAATTTTTTATTAGTTGCTTATATTTTTCCACCTGTTTTTATTTTAACTTTTATAGTTAATAAAATATCTCAAAAAATTAAAACAATTATTTCTATCTCTAAAATAAAATTAATAAATATTTTAGGACTATTCAATGATGGGATATTAGGAATAAAAAGTTTAAAAATTCATCAAGCTGACAAAATATTTTTAGAAAATATAAAAAATGATGCTTTTTCTTTACAAAAAATTAAAGAAAAACAAGCTGTATTAAAAAGTATAAATTTTTTCTTTTCAGATATAACCTTTATTATATCTTTTGGACTGACTTTAATAATAGCATCTGTTTTTGTAAAAAAAGAACTTTTAACAGTAGGAGAATTAACAGCTATACTTATGTATAATCACTTGTTAACAGATCCAATTTTAAAAATAATAGAACTATACCCTAAAATTATAGAAGTGTTTAATTGCTTAAAAAGAATAGAAGAATTAAAAAAATTTCCAACAGAAGAGGAAAAAAAATATGGAAAAGTTAATAAAATAGAAGTAAAAAATTTATCTATAACTTTTGAAAAAAATATATTACAAACAAATATTAATTTTAATATTATTTCATCTTTTGGTATCTTCGGAGAAAGTGGAAAAGGTAAAAGTTCTTTATTAAATATTATTTCAGGCTTAGTTAAAGCTTCAAAAGGAGAAGTTAATTATTATTTTAATAACCATAAAGTAAATTATTTACCTAAGATTTCATATATGACACAAGATGATTTTATTTTTAATATGAGTATTAAAGATAATATTCTTTTAGGAAATACTTTAATTAATGATATGGAATATCAAGAAATCTTAAAAATTTGTAATTTAGAATATTTAGAACTTAGATATAAAAATAAAAATATTGGAAAAAATGGTGGAACTTTATCTGGAGGAGAAAAAACTAGAATAAAAATAGCTAGAGCTTTGGTTAACAAAGAAGCTGCTATTTACCTATTTGATGAAATTTCAGCTGGGATAGATAATAATAATTTAGTTCAGATTTTTAATAATCTTGAAAAATTCTTACTTTCTAAAAATAAACTAAGAATATATGTTGATCATAATAATTATATTAAAGAGAAGTTAAATAATTATATTGTAATAGATTGAGATAGGTATATAGTTTTTGGTGTTGGTGCTTAAAGGTATTAACACCTTTGTTTCTTTTTTACAAAAAATTAAAGAAACAAGTAAATTTTCCTATTAAAATTAAATCGTCAAAAATAATATTAAAGAAGATTATTTACTTGTTTCAAATACATTTTATTAAAATTTCATTATCTCATAATAGAGTGAGCCATTCTACGATAAGTATGTCTTACCCCTCTTATAACTTTTCCATATTCTAAAATATTTTCAGGAAGAGCCATTCCATTGTATCCAGCATCTCCTAAATGGTGTAAGTCAGTACCAGCCATTTTACACATTAAAGCTATTTGTCTAATTGTTGAAATATCAGCACCCTCTTGAGATGTACCAATAGCTGTAAGAGTTAATTTTCCTAATTCGTGAGCATAGCAAACAAGTTCTCTAATATACTCCATAGTGATACCAGGAACACTTCCAGGAGCTGGCATTAATATTATATCTGCTCCAGCATCAGCAAACTCTTTTATATCAGCTTTAGTGATTATTTTTTCTCCTGCTTCAGTTAAAATTCCAGCTGCGTGCATCTTACCAGCAACAATAACTAATTTATCGCCTAAATTTTCTTTATATATTCTAACTGTATCAACTATTGCACGATTAGTAACTCCAACTCCTGGATTTCCAGTAAGAACTATAAAGTCTACTCCCATATCCACAGCTTTTTTAGCATTTTCTAATGTTCCTTTACGCCCATTTGATAATTTTAAAAATCCCTCTTGATTTTCTTTGTCAGCTTCTAAAGGCTCAAGATTTATTCCAACTTTACGTCCAGTAAATTTTTTTATTGTTCTAATAACTTCTTGAGGTTCTACCTTAGGCATTCCATACATAACAGGATTATCGACATCAAAAACATTTAATAGTATAATATCTGAACCCATAGCAGCAGCAACTTCAGCATTTGTAACATCACCTAGAGCAGCTTCACGACTTCCTATAACTTCAGTTACAATTAGACGTCCTTCACTTGCAGCTATTGAGTGTAAAAAATCTTCTTTTGTCATTTTTTCCATATCTGATGCTTTACAATCTAAATATCTTTTCATAGTTGGTCTCCTTTATTGTGTTATGAAATAATGTAAATATTACTCATTCATATAATAATATATAGAAAGAGCATAAATTTTAATAAGTTTAAAGAATGATTCAATATCCATATATTCATCTTTATTGTGTGCTATCCCTTTTTCTCCTGGAAATGATGGACCAAAGGCGATAATGTTTGGAACTTTTCTAGCATAAGTTCCACCAGTTGTTGTAACAGGATTAGAATCTAGCCCACTTACTTCAAAATATCCTTTAGAAAGAGCTTTTATTTCTTGTGAATTAGGATTGTGAAGAACTTTTGGCATATGAGCTTCAATATTAATATCTTCATCTAATTCGTTTTTTATTTTTTGAATAATAATATTTCCGTCACAATCAACAGGATAACGGATACTTAAAGATGCTATTAAGTTGTTATCTTTAATTTTTAAGTCATAAAAACTAACTAAAACTTTTTCACTTTCACTTTTTTGATAATTAATCTTTAATATATTGCCATAGACATCAGAAAGATATTTTAATATTTTTTTTATGCTATTACCATAATCAAGGTTTTCTAAAATATCTTTAGGTATATTGTTTAGAGCAGAGATAATACTGTTTTTTCCTAGGTATGGATTATTTGAAGGGGCACGTTTTCCCTCTCCAACGATAGAAAAAGATTTTTCTGCTGATTTTAATTTTAAAATAGTTTTATCAGGTATATATGCTCTTGAAAACTCTCCTTCAATTTCTTCTAAAGTTATTTTTTTAGTTTCCTCTTTTTTAAAAGTGATACTTAATCTAATAATTCCATTTTCTCCGTAAACGACAGGAAATTTGCAGTCAGGAGTAAATCCAAATATAGGGGCTGTTTCTTTTTTTAGAAAGTATGCCATATCTGACATTCCACTTTCTTCATCAGTTCCCATAACTATTTTAATATTACTTTTAAAATTAATTTTTAAATCTTTCAAAATTTTAACAGCATAAATAGTAGAAAGCAAAGAACCTTTATTGTCTAAAATTCCTCTTCCATAATATCTGCCATTATCTTTAGTTAGTTCAAATGGTGGATAGTTCCAACCACTTCCAGCTGGTACAACATCAAGATGTCCAAAAATTCCCATATAGCCCTTTTCATCTTCCTCTTTCATCAATGAAAGTACACCAGCATAACCATCTATATTTTTAGTATAAAATCCTAATTCATCTCCTATTTTTAGAGCTTCTTCTAAACATCTATTAATTTCTTCACCATATGGATATTTAGTTGAATTGGTTGATTTTATACTTGGAATAGCAATTAATCTCGAAAGATTAGTTTCAATCTCTGGTTTATATTTTTCTATTAACTCATCTATTTTTGTATTAATCACAGATCTCAACAGCTTTTTTTACTATATTTCTAAGAGCATCATTTAGTCCAATACCACCTTTTTTAGGAGTGATAACTAAATCATAATCTTTATATTTATTATAAGCTGTATTATCCTCACTCATAGCTCCAACACAAGGAATAGAACTATGTTCTTTCAAAAATTTTATAAGATGTCCACACATTTCACCAAATCTTTCATAGTTAAAAGCAGGTCCACAAATAATAACATCAGCTTCTAATTTTTTTGCCATAGCTGCAATTTTTTTGCTATTTTCTTCTTTATTATCTAAATAATTTTGATCACCACAAAATAAAGTAGCAATAATTTTTGCATCAAATTCTTTTAAATATGGTTCCATCATTATTCCAGGACCTAAAGCTCCTTTTTTTCCTGCAAGAGAAAGAGAAGAGTTTTCTTCTCCTCCTTGTCCAGCTTGAGTTTGATTTAATACTAAAACTATTTTTTTCATAAAATTCACTTCCAATTATATATTAATCTAAATCATCAAAAGAGATGTCGTCAAATGATATGTCATCATCTTCCTCTTTTTCAGTTTCTTGGCTCTCTTCAATTAAGTATTGTTTGTCCATTATTTTAATAAATGGAATATAGATAATTACACCAAGTATAAATAGTAAAACTTGTAATATAGCTCCTCTTATTCCAGTTGTTAAGAATCCAGAGAATATAATAGGAGTTGTCCAAGGTAATTGAACTCCGTTAGTATAAGGAACAATTCCAGCAGCCATAACAAAATAAGTTATGATAATATTAATTGTAGGAATTAGAATAAATGGAATAAGCATTAGAGGGTTTAACATCATAGGTAAACCATAAATAATAGGCTCATTGATTCCAAAAATTCCTGGCAATAGTGATAAGCTACCTAGATTTTTAATTCTTTTACTTTTACAAACAAAAACCATAGCCACTAATAGAGAAAGAGTACTTCCAGCCCCTCCAAAAGTAGCAAACATATCTTGGAATTGTCCAGTTACGATATTTGGAAGAGGTTGTCCAGCTTGGAATGCCTCTAAGTTTTCAACTGATAACACTCTTAGAATAGGGTTATATACAGCACCAACAACACTTGATCCGTTTATTCCAAAGAACCAGAATAGGTGTAGGAAAATATATGCTATAACAACAGCAGGTAGAGTTGCTCCAACTGATACAAGTGGAAGTTGTAAGAACTTATAAATAAAAGTATGAATATCATTAAATGAAGTCATTTCAAATAAACATTTAATAACAAAAGCTACAATCATAACTATTGCTGATGGAATAAGAGCTTCAAATGATTTTGCTACTGTAGGTGGAACTCCTTCTGGCATTCTAATAACAAAACCTCTTTTGATAACTTTAGCAAAAAGTTTAACAGATAATATAGCTGTGAACATTCCAACAAACACACCTTTTGAACCCATCCAACCAAGAGGAATACCAGTAACTTGATAAGTTATTTCACTTCCTTTAGGAACAAAATCAATAGCAAAAGGTGTTAAAATAAAGAAAGAAACTAGAGCAATTGCAGCTGAGTTAATTCCATTTACATCTTCTTGTCTACCATAACTGTATCCAATACCGATAACAGCAAGAATAGTCATTACATCAAATGTTGCAGTAACAGGGTGTGAAAGTTTGTCTGCCCAACCTTCACCAAAAAATCTTGCCCAAAACTCATTCCAACCAGGAATAGGGAAGTTAGCAATTAAAAGAAATAGAGATCCAACTATTAGTAGAGGAGATGATACAAGGAAACCATCTCTAATAGAGATAAGATATTTATTTTTTCCAATTTTTTCAGCTAAAGGCATTAAAATCTTTTCTAAGTTGTTCATTAAACTCATATTTTATCTTCCTCCTTTTAAAAGTTTGATAATTTCTTTTAAAACTTTTTCACCATTCATTGCTCCATAATCAGCAGAATCAATAACCATTACTGGTAGAGGAGCATATTTTTCTTGCATCTCTTTAAATACAAATTTAACTTGTGGTCCTAATACGATACAATCAGGTTTTTGATCAGGAATTATTGTATGTGCTTGTGCATAAGAGTGTGCAGATATTTCAAGTGGTAAATTATGTTTTTCTACAATCTTATTCATTTTAGAAACAAGTAGACTTGTTGACATTCCAGCATTACAAAATAAAAAAATCTTTTTTTTCATAGGTATTACCTCCCAAAAGTTATATATTTTTGATTTATGTACATATAATATATAAAATATGTTATTTTAAGTCAAATCTTCCAATAACACATCGTATTCGTCTGTTAAAGTTGAATTAATATGGGAAATGTGATATTATTAGA
>JAUNAY010000069.1 GCA_030527385.1 Fusobacterium sp.
GCATACGGTTCATACCCGTACGGTCGAAGGTTCGAATCCTTTTCTAGGCACCATATTCCAAATAATTTTTTTAAACCCCACTTTTTAGATTCATATGTTGTAGTCTAACCCTAAATATTTTTATGGAAAAAGATGAACTTGGCCGGTTCATCTTTTTTCTATTTTTTGAAAAATAAAAAATTTACTTGTATAGGAAAATTATTTATTTTTTGATATAATTATAATATTGAGATAATAAATTTGAGGAGGAAATCTGATGAAACTGTCAGCTGCAATAATGACTTTTAATGAGGAGAAAAATTTAGATAGGACTTTAAAAGCTTTAGAGGATATATGTGATGAGATTGTAATAGTTGATAGTGGATCAACAGATAGAACAGAAGAAATCTGTAAAAAGTATGGAGCAAAATTTATTAAACAAAAATGGTTAGGTTATGGAAGACAAAGAAATGTAGCAATAGAGAATTGTAGTGGAAGATGGATATTAGCAGTTGATGCAGATGAGGAATTGTCGCCAGAACTTAGAGATAGAATAAAAAATATAATAGAAAGTGATGATACAAGTAAAAAAGTATTTGAGATAAATAGATTGTCAGTATGTTTTGGAAAAAAAATAAAATATGGTGGTTGGGGAACTTCATATGCAGTGAGATTATTTTTAAAGGGAGCAGGGAAGTTTAATGATAATACAGTGCACGAAAGTTTTGTAACAGATGAGATGATTTACAAAATAAAAGAGGATATATATCATCACAGCTATTTAACTTTAGAAGATTATTTTAGTAAATTTAATAGATATACGACAGAGGGAGCATTAGAATATTATAAAAAAGGGAAAAAAGCTAGTATATTTCAAATAGTTTTTAATCCATTATATAAATTTATTAGAATGTATATATTTAGATTAGGATTTTTAGATGGGGTAGAGGGATTTTTATTGGCTTCTACAAGTTCGTTATATTCGATGGTAAAATATTTTAAATTAAGAGAGATATACAGAAACAAAAGCTATATAGAAAAATAGCAAAAAAAGGGAGCAATTGATGGAAATTAAAAGAATAATAGTATCTAGGACGGATAAAATAGGGGATTTAATACTTTCTATTCCTAGTTTTTTTATGGTAAAAAAGATGTATCCTCAAGCTGAATTAGTAGTACTAGTTAGAAAATATAATTATGAGATTGTAAAAAATTTGCCATATGTAGATAGAATAATAAAAATTGATGATTATTCACAAAGTGAGATGATAAATAAAATATCTTATTTTAAGGCAGATGTATTTATAGCTTTATATAACGATTCTTTTGTGGCAAAATTGGCAAGGGCAAGTGGTGCTAAAATAAAGATAGGACCATTGTCTAAGTTATCATCTTTCTTTACTTACAATAAAGGTGTTTGGCAAAAAAGATCTAAGTCTGAAAAAAATGAGGGAAAATATAATTTAGATTTGATAAAAAGATTAGATCCAGATTTGTTTCAAAAAGAGTATGAACTTTCAACTAAAATATATATGGAGGAAAAACATCGTCAAGCGGCAGAGATGTTTTTTAAAACTCACAATATAAAAGGACAGACAGTAGTTATAAATCCTTTTATAGGGGGATCGGCTAAAAATATTAAAGATGAGGAGTATGCCAAACTTATAAAGAACTTTAAAAAAAGAAATAGGGATATATCTGTAATTATTACTTGTCATATTTCAGATGAGGAAAGAGGATTAAAATTAATAAAAGAAGCTAATTCTATGGGTGTATATCTATATGCTAACGGAGGAGATCTTTTAAATATAGCAGCTATCATAGATAGATGTGATGTATATTTAGGAGCCTCAACAGGACCTACACATATGGCAGGAGCATTAAAAAAGAGAATTGTAGCAATATATCCAAATAAGAAAACTCAAAGCATAACAAGGTGGGGAGTACTAGGAAATGATAAAGTTTATTATTTAGTTCCAGATAAAGATAATTCGAAAGAGGATTATAAAAATCCTTATTTTGATAGTTATGATAGGGATATGGAGTTAGACTTAATATTGGCATTAGAAAGAGCATTAAAACTTGAAGAAGGTGGTAAAAATTAGAATTTTAATTATACACACAGCATTTATAGGGGATATAGTTCTTTCCACACCTTTGCTAAAAAAGATAAAAGATGTATATCCAAATAGTGATATAACTTATGTTACAACTCCAGTAGGAGCTTCAATTTTAAGAAATAACCCACATATAAGTGAGATTATAGAATATGATAAAAGAGGAAAACATAAGGGTATATTAGGTATATATCAACTAGGGAAAAGATTAAAATATGAGAATTTTAATATGGTAATAACACCACATAGATATATGAGAAGCTCTATTCTTTCGTGGCTTACTGGTTCTCCAGTAAGAAAGGGTTATGATAATGCAGATTTATCATTTCTTTATACTGAAAAGATAAAATATGATAAGAAAAAACACGAGGTAGAAAAACTTCTTTCTTTTATTTCAAAGGACACAGAAAAAAGATATGAAATAGAGTTATATCCAAATATTAAAGATATTGAAAAGGTAGATGAGTTTTTAAAAGATTATAAGGATAAAAAAATAGTTGTAATAGCTCCAGGTAGTAAATGGTTTACTAAAAAATGGCCTTTAGAATATTTTAATGTTTTATTAAAAGAGTTAAAAAATAGAAAAGATATTATTTTAGCAGTTGTTGGAGGAAATGAGGAAAGAGCTTTGAATATAGAAACTGGAGGAAATATAGTTGATTTTAGAGGGAAAACTACTCTTTTAGAGTTAGCTGAACTTATAAGAAGATCAGAACTTATAGTAACTAATGATTCCTCTCCTATTCACATAGCATCTGCGTGGAAAAATGTTAAAATTTTTGCAATATTTGGTCCAACTGTAAAAGAACTAGGATTCTTTCCTTGGTCAAAAAATAGTATAGTTTATCAAAGAGAGAATTTAAAATGCAGACCTTGTTCATTACACGGTGGAGACAAATGTCCACAAAAACATTTTAAATGTATGTTAGAAATAAAACCAGAATTGATATTAGAAGATATATATAAAACTATTGGAAGAGAATAGATATGAAAAAAATAAAAAGAGAAAATATATATTTATACTTTAATGATGATGAAAAATTGGATTTTTTTGAGATAGTTGAAAATGAAAATTATAAATTATTAAAAGTTTTAAAAGATGATCAAAGAAGTTATGTAGCATTGATAGAGATTAAGGGAGAAAAATATATTTATAAACAGCCGAGAGAGAAAAATAGAAGAAAGTGGCAAAAATTTTTATCTATTTTTAGGGGAAGTGAAAGTAAAAGGGAGTTTAAAAATATAGAAAAAATATGTGAAGTAGGACTTAATGGAGCAACTCCAGTTCTAGCTGTTGAAAAAAAACGTGGATTAGTAGTATATGATTCCTATTTGATATATGAGTATATAGTTGGAAAAGAAAGTAGTTTTAAAGATATAGATATAATAATAAAAGAGTTAAAAAAGATACATAGTTTAGGATATTTACACGGAGATTCCCATATGAATAATTTTCTTATTAGAGGAGATAAAGTATATCTTATTGATACAAAACTACTTTGGAATAAATATGGAGGATTTGGTAGAGCTTTTGAATTTATGTATTTAGAAGAGAGTTGTCCTCAAGAGATTGAATATGATAAAGATAGTATTTATTATAAAGGAGCAAAGGGTTTAAGAAATTATTTGACTTTTTTAGCTAAAATAAAAAGTATTAGGAGAAAGAAAAAGTGAAAATATTAGTTATAAGGCTTAGTTCGATAGGAGATATTATATTAACAACTCCTGTATTAAAAGCTTTTAAAGAAAAATATCCAGAAGCAGTTGTAGATTTTTTGGTACTGGATAAGTTTAAATCTGCAATAGAGGGATTGCCGTATATAGATAGTCTGATTCTTTTCAATAAAGAAAAAAATGATGGAATAAAAAATATGAGAGCTTTTGCAGAAGAGTTGAAAAAAAATAATTATGATTATGTTTTTGATCTTCATTCTAAATTGAGATCAAAAATTATTTCTAGATATTTAGGAGTACAATGTTATAGATATAAAAAAAGAAGTTGGTGGAAAACATTATTAGTTAAGATGAGACTAATAAAATATAAAGTAGATGATACAATAGTAAAAAATTATTTTGGAGCATTTAAAAATTTTGGAATAAAGTATAAAGGAGAAGATCTGACTTTTTCCTTTCCAAAAGAGAGTGTACATAAATTTGATGAGTTTGTAGATCTTCCAGTAATAGCTCCTGGAGCATCTAAAAATACAAAAAAATGGACTACAGAAGGATTTGGAATTTTAGCTAAGTTAATTTTTGAAAAGTATGAAAAAAAGACAGTGCTTATAGGTGGTAAAGAAGATATTAAAGTATGTGAAAAGATAGATAAAATTAGTGGAGGACATACAATAAATTTAGCTGGGAAACTGTCTCTTAAAGAGAGTGGGGCATTGTTGAGCAGAGCTAAATTTTTAGTAACTAATGATTCTGGACCCTTTCATATAGCTAGAGGCGTAAAATGTAAAACCTTTGTTATATTTGGACCTACAAGTCCTGAAATGTTTGAATTTGGAGAAAATGATATTTTAATTTATAGTGGAGAAAATTGTGCTCCTTGTAGTTTACACGGAGATAAGGTTTGTCCTAAGCATCATTTTAACTGTATGAAAAATATAAAAAGTGAAATGATACTAAAAGAGATAGAGAAAAAAATAAAATTATAGAAGTGAGGGCGAAAAAATGGCAAAAGCAAAAGAAAAAAATGAAGTAAATGATAAAGAAAAAGCACTTGAACTTGCAATGAAACAGATAAGAAAAGATTTTGGTGATGGATCTATAATGAAATTGGGAGATAACCAAAATATGAATATAGAGGTAATCTCAACTGGAAGTATAAATCTTGATGCAGCTTTAGGGCAAGGTGGAGTGCCTAGAGGGAGAATAGTTGAGATATATGGAGCAGAGAGTTCAGGAAAAACAACAATAGCTTTACATATAGCAGCAGAAGCACAAAAAGATGGAGGAGTAGTTGCATTTATAGATGCTGAACACGCTCTTGATCCAGTATATGCAAAAGCTTTAGGTGTTGATATAGATGAACTTTTAATCTCTCAACCAGATTATGGGGAACAGGCTATGGAGATAGCAGATATGCTTGTGAGATCTGGAGCAGTAGATCTTATTGTGGTTGACTCTGTTGCAGCTCTTGTTCCAAAAACAGAGATAGATGGAGAGATGTCAGATCAACAGATGGGGCTTCAAGCAAGACTTATGTCAAAAGCTCTTAGAAAATTGACAGCCACTCTAAATAAATCAAAAACAACAATGATATTTATTAATCAAATTAGAGATAAAATAGGTGGATTTGGGTTTGGACCTCAAACTACAACTACTGGAGGAAAAGCGTTAAAATTCTATGCTTCTGTTAGAATGGAAGTTAAAAGAGTAGGATCTGTAAAACAGGGTGATGATGTAATAGGAAATGAAACTTTAGTAAAAGTTACTAAAAATAAGATTGCACCACCATTTAAAGAGGCAGCTTTCCAAATAATGTATGGAAAGGGAATATCAAGAGTTGGAGAAATTTTAGATTTAGCATTAGATAATGATATAGTATCAAAATCAGGAGCTTGGTTTAGTTTTGGAGATATAAGACTTGGGCAAGGAAAAGAAAATGTAAAATCTAGGCTTGAAAATGAACCAGAATTGTTAGCAAAAATAGAAGAACAAGTAAAAAATATATCGCCTAAGGTTGATAAAGTGGCAAAGGAATCTTCTGAAGAGAAAGATGAAGAAGAGGTAAAAGAGGGAGTTTTAAATTTTGATGAGGAAGTATAATCTAAAAGGTAATAAAGTATATTTTGATGAAGAATTTTTTATCGATCTAAATAAACAAACTATTTTAGAATATGAACTTGAAAAAAGAGATGAAATAACTGAAGATGAGTATAAAGCTCTTATTAGAAAAAGAGTACTTAGTATGGGGTATTTCTTATTAGCAAAGAAAGATTATCCAATAAGAGAGTTTAAAACAAAATTGATATTAAAATATAGGGAAAAAGAGATAGTTGAAGAGATAATAGAAGAATTTATAGAGAAGGGTTATCTCGATGATATGGAGTATGGAAGAAGTTATATAAAGACACACAATTATGGAAGAAAAAAGATGGAGTTTATGCTTTTACAAAAGGGGATCTCTTTAGATATTATAAAAGAGTTATTAGAAGAAAATTCTGATAGCGAATTAGAAGAGATAAAAAGGATATGGCTAAGATTAGGAGAAAAAGAAAAAGATAAGAAGATTGTCTCTTTGATGAGAAAAGGATTTCA
>JAUNAY010000070.1 GCA_030527385.1 Fusobacterium sp.
ATCTAATTTCTTGTTTAAAGATTTTCTGCATCATTCCTTTTTTATAATCTTTAAACAGATTTAGCTTTTCTTCTGTAATAGATATTTTTTTATCTACACTAGAAAGAAAATCTGCTATTTTTTGTTGCTCTTGCATATTAGGAATTATTATTTGGACTTCGTTTAAAATATCTTGTCCTACATTATATCTTGTACTTCCTCCAGCTTTAGAAGTAATTTCATTTCTAGCTAAATTTGTTTTTAAAACTTTGTTAATAAAAGTAGGAACATAATTTCCTATTTTTTTACCTCTTATTACAAAACCTCCAAATGTAGCAATCTTTTTATCTAAATAAACATTTGTCATTCCTACTTCTTCTCTTGTTTCCGAACTTCTTTGGAATAAAATATCTCCATAATTTACAGAATATTTATCTAATAGTTTTTCATCAATATCAACTTTTCCTATGATATTATCATAAGTTATAAAATCATTATTTAAGATATCTAATACATTAATAAACTTTATTCCTTTTCCATATTGTTCTTTAGAAGCATTTATACCATTTTTAAACTCTAAAATTTGTTTTAACTTTTTTTCTTCCCATTCTCCACTAAATTCTTTAAATCTTAACTTTGGTATTCTCATAAAATTCCCCTTTATTATATATTTTTCAACTATATAATAACATTTTTTAAAACTTATTTAAAGAAAAAAGATTGAGCCTAAACTCAATCCTCTTTTTTTAAAATAAATCACCTTTTCTCTTTAACAAAATACCACATAAAAATGTCATTATATCAGAAAATGGGAAAGCTAACCAAACTCCATTTTCACCCAAGAATGGTGGCAATATCATAAGCCCCAAAACCACAAAAATTGTACTTCTCAAAACAGATAGTATATTTGCAGCAGTGGCTTTATCTTTTGATTGTAAAAACGATATATCTATGAAATTAGCCCCTACAAAGATAATAGCTGATGAATATAAGCTAAGTCCGTGCCAAGCCATTTTTACAAGGGTTTTATCCTCGCTAAACATATTTATAATAGTGTCTCCAAAGAAGTTTACCCATATTAAGATAATAACTGCAAGTCCAAAGGCAACCTTATGTCCAATTTTATAAGTGGCTTCAACTCTGTCAAACTTCTTTTCTCCATAGTTATAACTAACAATTGGCTGTATTCCTTGCCCAAGCCCATTATACAACATTCTAAATATATAAAACACATATCCAGCAATACAAAAGGCTGAAACCCCCATCTCTCCACTATATTTCATAAATGATATATTGAAAAGAATTGTTATAAGTGCTATTGCAAACTCCATAATAAACGACGGAAATCCAATATTAAAAATCTTTTTCAAAGTTTCAAACTTGATTCTATTTTCAAAATAGAACTTAAATCTTGAGTTTGGACGCATAAAATAGTGGATTAAAAACAGCATCGAAGCTAGTTGCCCTATTCCAGTAGCAGCAGCAGCCCCAAATATTCCCCAACTAAATTTCATAATGAAAAGCCAATCCAAAAATATATTTGTAACTGCCCCTATAACCATTGAAAAAAAGGCATAAGTTGGAGATTTATCATTTCTAACAACAGCGTTTAAACTGTTTGAAATCATCAAAAATCCCAAGGCAAAAGTACAAGGATACATATAGTTTTTAACCATTGGCATCAACTTCTCATTAGCCCCCATAAGATATATAAGTTTTTCATCAAAAAGTACAACTCCCAAGCCTATCAACAGATAAGCTGTTATATTAAGTATAATTATATATGAAAAGCACCTGTTGCAATACTCCTTATCTTTTGGATTTAAGGATATTAAGGTTGCCCCTCCAATTCCAAACATCAGGCTTAAAGCTGCCCCAAAGTTGATAATAGGATACCCGAGGTTTAACGCAGCAAGTCCCTCTGCTCCTACCCCTCTCCCAACAAACACACCATCTACAATAGCATACAAAGCTGTAACAATCATTCCAGTTACAGCAGGTATTGAGAAGTTTAAAAACAATTTCCCTACTGAATCTTTTCCTAAACTAATACTTTTAGACATCTTTTGCTCCTTTAACCAATATAATAATTTTACAAAAAACAGGAATCCCTCTAAAACTAGAGGGACTCCTTTTAACACTATTCTACCATACAATTTTAATTTTTTAAACTATTTTACAATTATTTTACCTATTTTTTATTTTACTTCAAAAATAAGCTCATCATTGTTTTTAGTTGTAATTATAATTTTGTTCTCGTCCATTTGAATTTTTTGTGCTTCGCTTAAAAGTTGTAAATACTCCATTTCAGCATTCATTTTATCTTTTGGACCAGCCATCATTGTAGATGCCACTCCATCAATATTTATGTTGTTTCCCTCAATTTCAGCTCCACCAAAATATCTGTTTACACCAGAGAAACCATAAACTTTTCCATCTTCAAAAGCTATTGTAATCTCTGCATCTTGGTATTTATTAGTCAATTGGTACTCTTGTTTTTGAGGTTCTTTGTTTTCGGCTACGTCTACTTTCTTTTCTTCCACAGAACTACAACCTGCTAATAAAGCTCCAGCTGCTATAAAAGTTGCTATTTTTTTGTACATAACTGTACCTCCTTGTCACTTAAAAGTAGTTATACAGGTAATTTAGCATTTTTTTGTCATTTAATCAAGCTTTTTTTTATTATTTTACTGTCTATTTTTTTATTTAAGATACTTTTTCTTAACTACTAAATCGTCCTTACCCTCACCAAGTCTAAATTCATCATATAGTTCGTCGTCATCGTCCACATAAACAGTGGCATCAATAACATCTCCTTTTCTAATTTTTAGCTTAGAAAAATCCCTTATATCTCTAACCACATACTCTTCGTTCCATTTAGATGAATATACCACTAAATCGCCTTTTAATTTTTTTGCACTCTTAATAAAAGATTTGATAACTTCATCAAGAGTTATTTTGCTCACTTCATACGCCATTTTTTTCACCTCTTATTTAATCTTTTTAAAAGTTGGTTGCATCTTGTCAAAAGATGATATATATTTGACTCCAATACTTTCTAAAAAGTCATAAACTCTGTCAAAGTCCATAGTCATATAATCTTTGATATGTGAGTCTGAACCAATAGTTATAACCTCTCCTCCAAGCTCAAAATATCTTTTTAGCACATCTGTGCAAGGATAAAATCTATTTTCTCCATATCTAAATCCAGATGTATTAACCTCAATACCTTTACCTTTAGATATTAATTTTTTTAAAATTTCATCTATTATGTCAAAATGTTTTTTGTAATCTAGCCCTCTAAACTTTTCTCCACCATATCTTGTAACAAAGTCAATATGCCCATAAACATTAAATTCACTGTATTTTTCAACATTTTGTAATACATATTCAAAATATAGATTGTGAACTTGATCCTTTGTTTTTCCAGCTTGAATCTCACCAAAAGCTAGATCAATTCTATCAATAGCGTGACTTGAAGCTATTACAAAGTCAAAAGGATATTTCTTTACAACACTTTCTAAATAATCCTTTGTAAATGGTTGAACTCCAACCTCTAGTCCCAATTTTAAGTCTATATCCTTTTTATACTTATCTCTTAATTCTAAGACTCTTTTTGTATATCTGTCTACATCTAATATCCAATTATCAGTCATTCCCTCAATGTCATACTCAAGATGATCTGTTATTGCGATTTCCTCAAGCCCTAGTTCTATCCCTTTTTTAACTATATCTTCTATATTTTGAGTTGAATCTCCTGAAAATTCACTGTGTAAATGATAATCACTTATAATTTTTCTCAATTTTCTCCCCCTGTATAAAATTTATATTATTTCTTAATATTATATCACAATAGCTCAAAAAAATAAAAATTTCTATTTCTATCCCCAAATTTATGTTATAATACATAACAAGTCTTAATTTAAAGGGGTAGCTTATGAATTATGTAATTGGAATTGTTTGTATAAATATTGTTATTGGATTAATAGAAAAATTTTTTTATCCCTCTACTTTTCTTGTAATTCTTCAAACTATATTAGCCATTATTGGAATAGTTATATTTTACGAAGAAAAAAAGAGAGAGCGTGAAAGAGATAAAAACAAAAGAGGCTAAGTCATTAGCCTCTTTTATATTAATGCCAAACTTCTACAACTTTAGTTTTCTTTTCATTCTTTTTAAAAATTCTATCATAACCTCTCAAAATTAGTCCAAAAATAAACAGAGGAAAAAGGAAGATTTTAACAGCTAAATTTATACCATTATTTTTCTTTTTATTTTTTTTATTCTTAATCTTTTTCATAATCAACTCCTGCCACAAAAACAATATTATAAAAATAGGGTACTGAAGATTCAGCACCCTTGATTTTTAATGTTTTAACTACGCAACAGTTACGTTTGAAGCAACTGGACCTTTGTTTCCTTCAGTAACTTCGAAAGTAACAGCTTGTCCTTCTTCTAGTGATCTGAATCCTTTTGCGTTGATGTTAGAGTAGTGAACGAAATAATCGTTTCCATCTTCTCCAGAAATGAATCCGAATCCTTTGTCTTTGTTAAACCATTTTACAGTTCCTTTTAGCATATTTAATGCACCTCCAAAAATTTTAGACTAAAACCATTAAGAACAAACAAACCCTAAAATTTTTGAAAAGTGTTAAAAACTTAGTGTTTAATTTATATCAAGGTTTTACTACAAAGGTATTCTACCACTAATTACTAATTAATACAAGGAATTTTTAAAATTTATCTATATTTTTTATTTAGTGCTTTTAAAATAGCAAAGCTTTCTAAATCCATATTTTCATCTAATTTGTCTGGATTGAAGTGAGCTTTAAAATTATAAACTACTCTTTTACTCTCTTCGTCCCACTCGTCTGTATCATTGATTTTATAACCATATCTTCTAAGTTCTGCCTTTATTTGACGAATTGGAGTGGCATTAAAAAGCTCTTCATTCATAAATCTAATCTTATCCTTTTCATTATACCACGCTCCAATCCCATACTCTTTATACAATCTTTCCCAAGGGAATTTTGCACCTGGATCAATTTTTCTAGTTGGGGCAACATCTGAATGTCCCAAAATAAATCTTGGACTAACTTTGTACTCAGTAGCTAACCTCTTAACAAGTGTGGCAACTTTTTTGATCTGCCCCTCTGTAAACGGCACATATTCATCATAAGATCTAAAAAATCCTTTTGTTTTAGGACGCCCTTTTACACTCCTTATACCCATATTTACAATCTCTATTCCAATAGAGGTATCATTTATATTAGTTCTGCCTCCAAACTCGCTCACACCTGCGTGCCAAGCCCTCTCACAGTGATCTACAAGGGCATAAGTAGGCTCTTTGTCAACAGATGTCACCAAATAATGTGCACTTACATTTGGTCCTGTTAAAGCTCTTATTCCAACTGCATCATTAGTAGCTGTGTAATGAAGTATTATAAACTTTATTCTTGTATCTTTTCCAATAGCTCTATACTTTTCATCATCAATTTTGTAATTTACTCTATTACAGGAAAAGCAAATCAAGGATAAAATTAGCAACATAAAAACTCGTTTTTTCATAAAAGTACCTCTTTTTTATTTTATTTATTTTTGTATATTTTTTTTAAAAGTAAATTTAACTTTTCATTGTTTTTATATATTGTACTATTTATTTATCTAAATTTCAAAAAAATATTGAAAATTTTTAAAAAAAGTTTGAAAATATTCAGAATTTATGATATAAAATAGGGACGTGCGAAATTTATATTTATTTTAGGAGGATACATAGATGACAAAAAAAGAGTTTGCAAAAGTATTATTTGAAGCAGGAGCATTCCCATCAAAAGCTGAAGCTGAAAGAAAAGTAGAACTTTTCCTAGACACTATTGAAAATGCTTTAGTTGCTGGAGAAGAATTAAACTTTATCGGTTGGGGAAAATTTGAATTAGTTGAAAGAGCTGAAAGAGTTGGAAGAAACCCTAAAACTGGAGAAGAAATTCTTATCGAAGCTAAGAAAACTATAAGATTTAAACCTGGAAAAACTTTAATTGATAAAATCAACTAATTTTTTTCTATAATAATTAACACCTAGCTTTAAAAACTAGGTGTTTTTTTATTTTATCAAAACTTATGTTTTAAACATCAACTCGCTTCCATATTAACGAATTAAGAATCCCTAGCGTTCACTACGCTGAAACTGTGAAACTCGACTTCGTCTCAAACAGTCACAGTTTCTTAGCTTCATTCACTAAGGGCTTCTAAGATTCATTAATAACATACAGCTTAGTTGATGTTAGAGATAAAATTTTTATTAAAAAAAAGGACTCCCAATATCAGCTAAACTGGAAATTATCAGAGAATCTTAGAGGGAGTTTCGA
>JAUNAY010000071.1 GCA_030527385.1 Fusobacterium sp.
CTCAAATCCGTCTCCTTGACCTTTTTCACTTTTCTTTTTCAGTTCAGATTTTACCATACTATTAATAGATGATAACTCTCCAACTAGGGTATCTATCTCACGACTATATCTAAAATACATAGCTCTGCTATATCCCAATCCCATCTCAGAGGTAAAAGCTGACAAAAGACTTTTAACTGTTGATGTCACCTCTTCTTCAATCTGAAGTCCCATCAATATTTTTTCAATAGCATCTATTCTATTAATATTTTCTAAAAGCTTATTATTTTTTTCTTTTAATATTTTTTCATTATCTCTTACACTCTTTGCCATATGTTCGAAAGATTTAGAAAGAGATCTTATCTCTTCAACCTCTTCATTATTTAATGAAAGATTATAATTCCCTTTGCTGATACCATCAGCTGCCGATATAAGTTTATTTAAAGGAGCTAAAAGTTCATAGAATATTCTAGCACAAATAGTTGTACTAGTTATTATCAATCCCAAAACTATCAACAAAATAGAAAAAGATACCTTTACTTTATCTCTTACTATTTCATCTCCAACCAAACCTATTCCTATATTTCCGATATATTTTTTGTTGTAATCGTGAATATTATATAGTGACATATAGTAAGTTGTATTATTTATAGTTTTCTTTCTATAAAAATATTCATACTCCCAGTTTTCTTTTCTTCTAAAAAACTTGCTTCCTTTTGATAAATTTAAGTCTCCAAATTGATATGTATTATCAGCAACAAAGAAAATCTTATCATCTTTAGCAAGTCCAACAAATTCTCTAAGTTCATCTAAAACATTTTGATTTATTGGCATTGTCAAAACTAAAAATTCCTTTGTTTTTCCAGAACTAATGCTGTATGGAATAACAATTCTAGCATAGATAATATCACCTATTTTTCCAAAATAGATGCTATCCATATCCTCCTCACTACGTGAAAGATTCTTTTCTAAAATATATCTATTTGTTTCTCCACTTATCAAAGTTGTTTTATCCCCACTAGCCTCTCCTAGTGGCATTCCATCTGCCGATACAATACAAACTATACTATCAGAATATAATTTAAAATCTTTCTTTGTAAGTTGATTTCTTATTAGTTTTGCCACCGTATTATAAGTAAATTTATTGCTTATATTTTTTCCAGACAATATATTTATATTTCTTGATACTTGAAAAAGATCATCTTTTGATTTTAAAATTGCTGAATTATACCCCTTATTCAAAAGAATAATTTTATCTCTTCCAGCATCTACGATTCTATTTTCAAGACTTTGAAAAGAAATTAAAATCAGAAAAAGAGCAATAGTCACAGATGTGATTATTATTGCTATATCATTATAGAATATTATTTTTATAAGAAGAGAATTCTTCTTGATCTTCATTCTATTTCTCCTTTTTAGTCAATGCTACTCTTTCTCTCTCTTTATCTATATCTTTTATTCTAACTTTTATTATTTGTCCAACCGATAAAACTTTGCTTGGGTCATCTATAAATTTATTAGATATTTCTGATATATGTAGTAAAGCATCATTTTTTAATCCAATATCTATAAATGCTCCAAACTTAACTACATTTCTTACTGTTCCCTCTATCTCCATTCCAATTTGTAGATTTTCTATTTTTAATATATCAGACTTTAAAAGAGGTTTTTCAAAACTATCTCTTGGATCTCTTCTATCTCTAATTAATGCTTGATATATATCTTTTACTGTTTCTTCTCCATAACCATTTTCCTTAGCAAATTTCTCTGCATTAAAATGTTTAAGTTGCTCTCTAGCTTCTTTTAAATCTTCACCATATTTTTCAACACTAAATCCAACTGTTTCTAAAATCTCTTTTGCTATATGATAAGATTCAGGGTGAATTATTGTGTTATCTAAAACATTTTCTCCCTCTGGAATAACTAAGAACCCTGCCATTTGCTCATATGCTTTAGCCCCTATTCCTTTTACTTTCATAAGCTCTTTTCTATTTTTAAAGTTTCCGTTCTCTTTTCTATACTCTACTATATTTTTAGCAGTATTTTTCTTAATACCTGAAATATGTGATAGTAATGCCCAAGATGCTGTATTCAAGTTTGCTCCAACATTATTTACAACATAGTTGATAACAGAATCTAACGATTCATCTAAACGGCTTTGGTTTACATCGTGTTGATACATTCCTACACCAATAGATTTTGGATCTATTTTTACTAATTCAGCTAAAGGATCTTGAACTCTTCTTCCTATTGAGATTGCCCCTCTAACTGTTACATCTAAATCTGGAAACTCTTCAGCAGCTATTTTTGAAGCTGAATATATTGAAGCTCCTGCTTCGTTTGCTATTAAATATTTAACATCTAATTTATTATTTTTTATTACATCAGCCACAAAGCTTTCTGTTTCTCTTGAAGCAGTACCATTTCCCATTACAATTATATCTATTTTATACTTATTTACATAATCTATAATTTTTCTCTCTGCCTCTGCTAATTGTTTTGGAGAGTGCATCTCTTTAACTAAAAAGAATACATCATTTTCTCTATAAAATCCATTTCTATCAATCACAGCAACTTTGCAACCTGTTCTATACCCTGGATCTAAAGCCAATATGCTTTTTTCTTTTAAAGGTGCTTGTAATAAAAGATTTTTTAGGTTATCTTTAAACACTGCAATAGCTTCTAATTCAGCTTTATCAGTTAAAATATTTCTAACTTCTCTTTCAATAGATGGTAAAATTAATCTATCTAATGAGTCTACTACTATTTTTATATAAATATCTCTTAAATTTTTATTTATGAAATCTTTTAATATAAGATTTTCAACTCTATCTCTAGTTTTTTCATCTAAAGCAATATTTACAGATAAAATCTCCTCTTTTTCTCCTCTATTTACTGCTAATATTCTATGTGGTGGCATTTTTGTAACTGGTTCACTATAATCATAGTAATCACCATAAACTTTTTTAGTATCTAGCTCTTTTGCTTTTTTACTTTCTTTTGTTACAATAATTCCATATTTTAACATTATCTCTCTGATTTGCTCTCTATAAGTAGGAGTTTCAGATACATTTTGAGCTATAATTAACATAGCTCCATCAAGAGCTTCATCAACTGTTGTTACCTCTTCAGTTAAAAATTCTTGAGCTTTTACTACTAATTCATCTACCGATTTTGCTTTTAACATAATATCAGCAAGAGGTTCTAGTCCTCTTTCTTTTGCTATGTCCGCTTTTGTCTTTCTTTTTTTTCTATATGGGAAATATATATCTTCCACTTCTTGTAATTTTTCGGCATCTTCAATACTTTTCTTAATATCTTCTGTAAGCTTTCCTTGTTCTTCTATTAATCTTATTACTTCTTCTTTTCTTTTTTCAAGATTTCTAAGATATGTTACAGATTCTAATATTTTTCCAATTTCTATTTCATCAAGATTTCCAGTTACCTCTTTTCTATATCTTGAAACAAATGGTACAGTTGCACCTTCATCTAAAAGTTGCATTGTATTCGTAACTTGATTTACTTTTAACTTTAACTCTTTTGCTACTGTCTCAAATATTTTTTCCATAACTCACCTTTCTAATTATTAAATATCAAACTAAATTTCTCTATATTATACCAAATCTTTTAATACTTGTCTAATGAAGTATTAGAAAAAGAGGCTCTACACCATAGTATAAAGCCTCTCTTAAAAAACTTTTTAATTATTTTCTTTTTGATTCTTCAAATTTTGCCCATACTCCAGCTTTAACTAGAATAGATTTAACTGTTCTTGTAGGTTGTGCTCCATTTGAAAGGAATTTTAAGATTTCTTCTTCTTTTAGAACTACTTTAGAATCTTCTAGTGGGAAGTAGTTTCCTAAGTAAGCAACTGCTTGTCCATCTCTTTTTGATAAAGCTTCCATAGCAACTATTCTATAAGAAGGTCTTTTTTTGTCTCCAAGTCTTGTAAGTCTTAATTTTAACATTTTTTCACGTCTCCTTTTATTATTACTTAAAATTTTTATTTATTTTTTAAAAAGGGAATCTTCCTCCCTTTCCACCTTTCATACCGGGAAAGCCAGGGAATGATGGCATTTTTCCACCACTAAACATTTTCATCATCTCTTTCATTTGTTCAAACTGTTTTAGTAGTCTATTTACATCTGATACTTCTGTACCACTTCCCATTGCTATTCTTTTCTTTCTACTTGCTTTTAAAATCTCTGGTTTTTTTCTTTCTTCAAGAGTCATAGATTGTATTATTGCTTCTACTTTCTTCATCTCTTTTTCAGCTGGAGCTAAGTCTCCAATTTGCCCCATTCCAGGTATCAATTTTAATATACTTCCTAATGAACCCAATTTCTTTATATTTTGAAGTTGTTTTAAGAAATCATTCAAATCAAATTTTTGAGTTCTTATCTTTTCTTCTAAAGATTTTGCATCTTCCTCATCTATTGCACTTTGAGCTTTTTCAACAAGTGAAACTACATCTCCCATTCCTAAAATTCTTGAAACAAGTCTTTCAGGGTGGAACAATTCAATATCATCTATTCTTTCCCCTACTCCAACAAATTTGATAGGTTTACCTACAACAGATTTTATTGAAAGAGCAGCTCCTCCTCTTGTATCTCCATCTAGTTTTGTTAAAACTACTCCATCTATACTTAAAACATTATTAAATGATTCTGCTAAATTAACAGCGTCTTGCCCTATCATAGCATCTACAACTAATAATATCTCTTGAGGTCTTACAGCTTTTTTAATATCTCTAAGCTCGTCCATCAATTTTTCATCTATATGAAGTCTTCCAGCCGTATCAATTATCATATATGTAGATTTTAGTTCTTTAGCTTTTTCAAGTCCTCTTTCACAAATTGCTACTGCATCTTTTGTTTCTTCCTCTGCATATACTGGAACATCAATCTGTTCTCCTAAAACTTGTAATTGTTTTATTGCGGCTGGTCTATATATATCTGCTCCTACCATTAAAACAGATTCTCCCTGTTTCTTTAAGTAGTTAGCTAACTTAGCTGCAAAAGTTGTTTTCCCTGCCCCTTGAAGCCCAGAAAGCATCAAAACAGTAGGATTTTTCACTCCTTTAGTTAGTCTTGAATTTGTTCCACCTAAAAGTTCTACCAATTCATCATTAACTATTTTTATAAATTGTTGTCCAGGATTTATTCCTTTTAAAACATCTGTTCCAACAGATTTCTCAAGTATTTTTGTTGTAAAATCCTTTACAACTTTATAGTTTACGTCAGCTTCAAGCAAAGATAATCTTACTTCTCTCAAAGCTTCTTTTATATTGCTTTCACTTAATTTTCCGTGTCCTCTTACTTTTTTAAAAATCTCTTGAAATCTAGAACCTAAATTGTCTAACATATCCACCTCTAACTAAAATAGCTATCTAATATATTATCTAGTTTTTCTACCTTAAACTCATCTCTTAAATCTTTCAATTTGCTATATAACTCTCGTTCTCTTTTGTAGAAACCTAGCTTTTCTTCATATTCTTTTAATAATTTTATTCCTCTTTTTATATTATCATATACAGCCTGTCTGCTCACACTGTTGCTTTTAGCAATCTCTGAAAGCGAAAGATCTTCTTCAAAGTGATTAACTAAATACTCTCTTTGTTTATCACTTAATAAGTTTTTATAATAATCTAAAAGAGTTGAAACTTCTAAAAATTCACTTAATTCCATTATATCTCCTAAGTATTATATAAGATTTTATAAAGTATGTCAAGGTTTTTTTCTTTACATATAAATTAATTTATTACTATTTTAACTTTTATTTTTCATCTTGTCAAAAGAAAAATAGAGGCGAACTAATTTGCTCCCTCTATCCTCTTTAATCCTCTTTTTTTAAGATAAGTTTTATACCTTCTATCTTTATTATTTTAGCTTTATCTCCTATGTTTAAAGTTGTATCACTCTTACCTAACCAATGTTTTCCATCAAAATATATAACATAATTTCCATTTTTATCAATATCTTTAATTTCAACAACACTGTTAATTATTCTATCAACTTTATCATTTTTTTCATTTCTAATTTTTTTACAATATCTTCTTGTCAATAACAATAATATCAAAGAGATTACTATAAAAAAATATCCTTGATACAAAATATCATCTACAATCATCGAAAAAAACATAGTAACTACTGCTGAGATAGCAAACCAAATTGAAATAAGTCCTGGAACTATAAATTCTATCACTGCAAATATAATTGCACCTACTAACCATATTATTTCCATTTTCTCACCCTTACTTTTCAGTTTCTTTTCCTCCTGTTTTTCTAAAAATCTGTCTTAAGACCCTGCTCCTGCAATCTTC
>JAUNAY010000072.1 GCA_030527385.1 Fusobacterium sp.
TATTCTATATTTAATCTTTATATTTTGAAAAATTTATAATAATTTAATTATTTTATTAACTAAGAATATATTTATTAAAGCTCTCTCATTTATATCCACTAATAAAATAGGATGCCTTAAAAAACATAATAATAAAGATAACGTAAAGTAAATAATATAAAAAAACATCATTTCATTATTTTTTTCTTTGTAGTAATATATAGTTGCATATAATGAAATCAAATAAAAAAATATTGATAAGGAAGTGATTGTAAGCTCTACATTTTCATTAGCCATGTCTATAGGCAATAGTATATTGTCAAATCTTATTATTAAATAAATAAAAGATAAAAATATTATGATCATTATAAACTTTATAGTCATACATTTGTTTTTATTTTTCATATGATAATCCATAAGTTTTCCTCCATTTAATCTTCACATATTTACCCCATATTTTTATATTTATTCCATATTTATTTATACAATCCTTTAATTATTATTTTTTTTCCAAAAAAATTACTCCCTACTTTAAAATAGTGAGTAATTCTCATTAATTTACTTATTTTTAAGTTTTTCTTCTATCATTTGTTTTGCTACTTGAGGATTTGCTTTTCCTTTTGAAGCTTTCATTACTTGACCCATTAAGAATCCTACTGCTTTAATTTTTCCAGCTTTAAAATCTTCTATTGACTTAGGATTATTATTTAAAACTTCATCAACAAGTTTTTCTATTTCATCAGAACAACTAATTTGAGATAATCCTTTTTCTTCAATAATTTCTAAAACAGGCCTATTACTTTCAAACATTTCTTTGAATACTTCTTTTCCTGCTGTATTACTTATTTTACCTTCTTCAATTATTTTAAATAAGTCAACTAAGTTTTTAGGTGAAATTTTTATATATTCTGGTTCCATATTATTAGCATTTAATAAACGAAGTAAGTCACCTAAAATGTAGTTAGAAGCTGTTTTAGGATTTCCACCTTCCTTTACAATTTCTTCGTAAAATCCAGCTAAAACCTTACTTCCTATTATTATAGAAGCCTCTTTTTCGTTTATTCCGTACTCTTTTACAAATCTAGCTCTTTTTTCTATTGGCATTTCAGGCAATGATTTTTCTATAGTATCAACTTTTTCCTGCGGTATTATTATAGGTGTCAAATCTGGTTCTGGAAAATATCTATAGTCATGAGCTTCTTCTTTCGAACGCATTGATAAAGTTTTACCTTTTCCAGCATCCCATCTTCTAGTTTCTTGTTTTATTTTATATTCTTCTTTATATTGATATAATTCTTTTTGTCTTTTTTCTTCTTTTTCCAAAGCTTTTTGAACTTCTCTAAAAGAGTTTATATTTTTTATTTCTACTTTTGTTCCGTATTCTTCCTGTCCATAGGTTCTTATGGATATATTTGCATCGCATCTTATGGAACCTTGTTCCATACGGCAATCTGATATTTCAGCATATTCAAGTATTCCCTTTAACTCTCTCATAAATGCTGCTGCTTCTCCAGGTGATCTTAAATCTGGTTCTGTAACAATTTCAACAAGTGGTACTCCAGCTCTATTGTAATCTATAAGAGATACTGGTTCATCTTCCAAATGGACAAGTTTTCCTGCATCTTCTTCTATATGTATTCTGCTAATTCTAACAGATACTTCTTTTCCTTCGTAAGTAAAATTCACCATACCATTTACACACATAGGTAAATCATATTGTGATGTTTGATAGTTTTTAGTTAAGTCTGGATAAAAATAGTTTTTTCTATCCATTTTATTATAATTATTTATTGTACAGTTTACTGCTCTTCCAGCTTTTATTGCTAAATTAACAACTTCTTCATTTAAAACTGGTAGAGTTCCTGGTATTCCCAGGCATATGGGACATGTATTTTCATTTGGTTTAGCTCCAAATTCTGTGGAACAAGAACAAAATATTTTAGTATTTGTTTTTAGTTCTGCATGTATTTCCAAACCAATAACAGTTTCTAGTAACATAAATTACACCTCTCTTTCAAAGTTTAGATTTAGTTTTTTCTCTAATGCATAAGCAACTTTATAAATTTTATCTTCCGTAAATACATCTCCTATCAATTGAAGTCCTATAGGAAGACCTTCACTACTTTTGCCTCCTGGCATAGATAGTGCTGGCACTGTTGCCAAGTTAATATTTATAGTATAAATATCAGCTAAATACATAGCTGTTGGATCTTCACATCTTTCTCCTATTTTAAAAGGAAGTATTGGGGATACTGGTCCAATAATAATATCGTATTTCTTAAATGCTTCTTTAAAGTCATGTTTTAATTTAGCTCTAAATTTTTGTGCTTTGTTGTAGTAAGCATCATAATATCCTGAAGATAATGCATAAGTTCCAAGCATTATACGTCTTTTTACTTCTTTTCCAAATCCTTCACTTCTACTCTTTTCTACTAGTTCTTCCACAGAATCATAGTCTTTTGTTCTATATCCATATCTTATGGAATCAAATCTTGCTAAATTAGAGCTTGCCTCTGCTGAAGATATTATATAATAAGGAGCAAGCCCATCTTTTGTAACAGGTAGTGAAAATTCTTCTACTTCTGCTCCAAGCTCTCTTAGAACTTCTATATCTTTAAATATAGCTTCTTTTATTTCTTCATCTAATCCTTCTTCTTCAATAAACTCTACAGGAATACCTATTTTCATTCCTTTTATTCCAGAGTCAATCCCTTCAGTATAGTCTTTTACTTCAAGATTTTTAGCACTAGTTCCATCTAAATCATCTTCTCCTGCCAATATATTTAATAAATAAGCATTATCTTCCACAGTCATAGAAAATGGACCTACTTGGTCAAGAGATGAACCAAAAGCAATTAGTCCAAATCTAGATACTAAGCCATAAGTTGGCTTCATACCAATAATCCCACAAAATGATGCTGGCTGTCTTATAGATCCACCTGTATCAGATCCTAAAGCTAGTGGAACCATATTAGCCCCTACAGCTGCTGCTGATCCTCCAGATGATCCTCCAGGAACTCTAGACTTATCTATTGGATTTTTTGTAATTTTAAAAGCTGAATTTTCTGTTGAAGATCCCATAGCAAATTCATCTAAATTTGTTTTTCCTATTAATATAGCATCTTCTTCTTGTAATTTTTTTATAACTGTTGCATCATAAGGAGGAATAAAATCTTCTAACATTTTAGATGCACAAGTTGTTGCTACTCCATTTGTACAAAGATTGTCTTTTATAGCAATAGGAATGCCTGATAGTTTGCCCACATTTTCTCCTTTAGCAATTTTTTCATCCAATTCTTTAGCTTTTTTCAAAGCTTTTTCTTCTTGTAATGATATAAATGCATTTATACTTTCTTCTTTTTCTTTTATATTTTTAATATAATAACTTACAACTTCTTCGCAGGAAATTTCTTTATTTTGTATTTTATTTACTAGTTCTTTTATACTATAATTTTTCATTTAAGCATCCTCCTACTCAATGATTTTAGGAACTTCTATGAAAGTTTCTCTCATTTTTTTAGAATTTCTATATAAATCATCTATATCACATTTTTTACATATGTCTTTTCTAACTACTGCAACTTTTGCTTTTTCAATTTCTACACCTTCCAAATGTAGTTTATCTAAAGTTTTAAATTGTTCTAAAATATTTTCAAATTCACCTGCAAATACTGTAGCTTCTTCTTCACTAAATTGAAGTTTAGCTAACTTTGCAATATACTTAACATCTTCTTTCGTAATTGCCATTTTTTTCACCCTTCCTTTAATTTTTATTATTTATGGAGTTAATCTCTTCATATCTCTTGGTATAAGAGTCGCCTCCCTAATATTTGTAAGTTTTAATATTTTCATAGTAAGTCTCTCAAGTCCTATGGCAAATCCTCCATGTGGAGGCATACCATATTTAAATGTTTCTAAATAAAAATCAAATTCCTCTGGATTTAATCCAAATTTAATTATATTCTCTTTTAACATTTCATAATCATTAATCCTTTGACCACCTGTAGTTATTTCCAAACCATCATATATTAAATCAAAACTTTTAGTTAATTCTTTATTTTCATCATCTGTCATCGTATACATAGGTCTTTTGCTAACAGGATATTTAGTTAAAAATACAAAATCACAATTGTATTTTTCTTTAACATATTTAGAAATCAATACTTCACCTTCTGCATCTATATTTCCAATTGGAGATTTCTTATTGTATTTATCTAGTAATATTGCATGAGCTTCCTGTAAAGTTATTCTTGGAATAAACACCTCATTAGGTAAGTCTATTTTATACATTTCAAGCTCTTTTTTGCAAACTTTATTTAAATGATTAAATAAATAGTTTATAAAACCTTCTTCTAAGTCCATTAATTCAAATTCATCTTTAATAAATCCCATTTCGACATCTAAACTAACGTATTCATTTAAATGTCTCCATGTATTATGAAGCTCTGCTCTATAAGCATGACCTATCTCAAAAACTCTTTCAAATCCAGCTCCTACCATCATTTGTTTATAAAACTGAGGTGATTGTGCTAAAAAAGACCTTCTATCAAAGTAATTTATAGTAAACATTTCTGATCCACCTTCTGTTGATGAATCTATAATTTTTGCTGTATGAATTTGTTCAAAATTTCTTTCTTTTAAATAATCTCTAAAAGCTGTTTCAATTTCACTTTGTATTTTAAATATGGCTCTTATCTCAGGTCTTCTAAGAGCAATTGTTCTATGATCTAATTGAGTTTCCAATGCTGCCTTATTTTTAAAACTGTTAATTTCAAATGGAAGTTTATCATAGTAAGTACTTCCTAAAATCTCAAATTTTTCAACTAATACTTCTATTTTACCAGGTGCTTTTTCATTGCTACATAATTTTCCCACAACTTCTACAGCATTTTCCAATCTCAAATCTTCAATTTGTTCTTTTTCACAAACTAGCTGAATTACTCCAGACTTATCCCTTAATTTTATAAATACTACATGGCTTAAATCAGTTATTTTGTGTACCCAACCCCTAAGTAATACTTTTTGATTTATACAATCATTTAATTCATTTATAAATATTCTTTCCAAACCTTTATCTTTTCCCTTGTCATAAAATGCTCTTTCTAACTGTGCCATTTTCTTCAATCCTTTCTTTTATTATTTTTATACATTAAATCTTCGATCTGCTTGTATCGTCATAGAGCTGAAAATTAGCTCTGTTGCTCTCTTAATAAATTTGATTTTATATCTTTTATCAATATGTTATATAAAAGATATAATTTTTTACAATTAAAAAACGTCCCTATACAAAAGTATAGGGACGTGATATTTACGCGGTACCACCCTAGTTGACTATTTTTAGTCCACCTTAATTACGTACAGAATTAATTTTCGATACGTTTCCTAGATAACGGTAGGATTCCGTTTAGGCCTACTCTTTAATATAAATTTCGGCTAACCACTCCAAAGTGTTCTTCAACTAAAGTATCATACAAAGCTTCCACCATCCTTTGTTCTCTATAAATCAACATATAGTCTACTCTCTTTTTCATCGTATTTTCTATATATTTTTAATATTGTAAATATTGTAAATTAACTTCTAAATAAAAGCAACAACTTTTTATTATGTTTCTAATTATATTTTGAACTTAAATATTATAATATTTATTTACTATTCAAAAGTATTATATTCAAAATATATAAATATGTTCATATATTTTATCGTTCTAAAAAGTATTCATTTAATAAACTTAAAAACTCTTTTCCATGTCTAGCTTCATCCTTACACATTTCATTTAACACATTATGAATAGTATCTATTCCCATCTCTTTTGCTTTTTTAGCTAATTTCAATTTACTTTGTATTGCTTCATATTCATCTTCTATAATTGATTTTAAATTTTCTTCTGTCCAAGGTTTAACTACTTCTCCTAAAAGCTCTGCTAATATTGATGCATGTTCTGCTTCTTCATAGGCTATTTTTTTATAAATTTCGCCCACCTTCATATATCCTTCTTTATGAGCAACTTTGCTCATAGCTAAATACATACCAACTTCTAAGCATTCCTTCGAAAAAATACTTCTTAAGTCACAAATCATATTATCATCTGCTTCTTTTGCTATTCCTATATTTTCATCTAAATTTGCCCTATCTTCTTTTTTTAGATTAAATTCTTTAAATTCTTCACAAGACGTATTACATACAGGACAAATCCTTGGTTTTTCATTTTCTATAATATATCCACATATTGGGCAAATCCACATTTTCATT
>JAUNAY010000073.1 GCA_030527385.1 Fusobacterium sp.
TGTGTCAAAAATGTTACAGTTTCTTTAAATTATTAAAATATTAATAATCAAATTGTCTATAATATCTTCTAATATCTAAACTATGTTTTGTATTATCTTCAAAATGGAATGCCATACGATCAACTAATACAGTAGAAGCTATTGTTGGAGCAATTATCCAACGATATTTTTCATCAATTCCTTTTAATTCAAAATCTTTAGTATCAATTACTGTTAATTTATCTGTATAATTTCTTAAGAATTTCTCTGCTCTTTCATCTAGTACACGAGTTTTTCCTGCACCTTTTACTAAGAATACACAAACATCTTTTTCTACAATTTCAAGAGTTCCGTGGAAAAATTCAGCACTTGTTACAGATTTTGTTCTAATCCATTGCATTTCTTCTAATAGGCACATAGAGAATAGATAAGTTTCTCCCCAAACTTCTCCTCCACCTACCCAAATCATATATGGTTCGTTATAATATTTTTTACCTGCTTCTTTTGCAATTGGATCAAATTTATATTTTGCTTCTAATAAATTTTCTGGTAAAGTCATTAATTGATCTGCAAATTCATCATAATCATCAAAATCTCCATTATTTTTCATCAATCTAAAGAATAACCAGAATAGTAACATATATTCATATTCTACTCCATTTTCGTGTCTCATAGGAATTACATAATCTGAATTTTGTGCTAATGGAGAATCTGGATTTTTAGTACAGCAAATAACTCTTATTCCATTTTCTTTGCAATGTTTTGCAATTGCTACTGTTTCTTTTGTATCTCCAGATTTAGAAAGAGTAATTACTACTGAATCTTTTGATAAAGATTTATGTCCTCTTGTTAATAACTCTGCTGCTTGTTCTACAAATACAGGTTTTTCTGTTACTTGTTTAGCCATTTCTCCCATAGCTAACATTGGAGCTAAACTTCCTCCTACTGCTGTAAAAAATATATTTTTATAACCTTGTTTTGATACTTCATCTGCTGCTTTTTCAGCTATTGGACGAGCTTCTCTTATTAAATCAGCACTTGTTCTATATTCCTTTTCATTAAACTTTAACATTTCAGCATATTTTGACATTTTTTTCCTCCTCAAATTATTTTAATTTAGTTTTTTATTTTTTTATATGTTTTTTAAATTTTACTTTTTAATACTTTATCAAAATCGTCAAAGATTCTAACACCCAAATCTATTCCTTTAAAAGTAGCTATTTTATAACTCAGTATTTGAATAGGAACAACTAATAATAGTAATATTAAATGTTCATTCATCTTCTCTTTTAAAGAAATATTTATCTCCCCATTATTTAGCCCAATTAAAATTGACTTTTTTATATATGAATCCATATAATTTTTTAAATTTTCCATTCTATCTTTTAATTTTCCTTGATTTTCCAAATAGAATATAATATGATTCTTATTCGCTTCTAAATATGGACCGTGCATATATGCTTCTAATTCAAAACCTTGTGATGGACATCTTACTGTCTCTGTAAACTTAGTTTCAAACTCTTTTGCTAGTCCTAAAGCTCCTCCATATCCTATTGCAATAAACCTATCTGTTTCTTTAAATAGTTGCTTGTTTTTCTCAAAATAATTTTCAGTTATATCTATTACTTCTGGAATATGATTTATTATTTTTTCCAACTCTTCCAAATATTTTTTTGCTATTTCACTAGAGATAATGTTTTTATTTTCACTCAAAATTATCCCTAACAAAAATATATTTAATACTGTGGCTGAAAATCCTTTTGTTACAAAACCTACTTTTTCAATTCCAAAATTTAGATTTAAAATCAAATCTGAATATTTTGTTACTGGACTATTACTATCAGATGTAATAACTAAACTCTTTATTTTAGAATTTTCTCTTACATATTTTAAAGCTTCTATTGTTGAACTGCTTTTTCCACTTTGTGTTATTGCAATTACTAAATCTAAATTATCATCTATTTTTTCATAATTAAGAAAATTAAATGGTTCTTTTATCTCCACAAAACAATTTAGAATATCTTCTAAAAAATATTTTGCTGTTTGAGTTGCATTTATAGATGATCCAGTAGCTAAAATTAAAACTCTTTTTATATTTAATTTTTTTAGTTCATCAATAACTTGAATATTTTTTTCTCTAAACTCTTTTAATATTTTTGTTAAAATTTCTTTTTCTTCATATATATTAGATAGCATTGTTTCCATAAATTTTCCTCTTTTTTAGAATATACCAATAAATGAACCAATAATTCCTACTATTGCCATTCCCAATAATATAACTAACGGTTTCACCTTTCTTCCTAAAAGATAATAAACTGCTCCAAATGCTCCTAATTGTAAAATTCCTGGCATAATATCATTTAGTATACCTTGAACTTCAATCTTGCTTTCTCCACTAACAAAGCTTAAAGGTGTACTTATATCTATCATTCTTGCTGTCATTGCTCCTATAACTACAAGTCCTAAGATTGAAGCTCCGAAAGTTAATTTTTCCATTGTTCCATTTTTTTGTAATTTATTTAAAAACTCTATTCCTAGTTTATATCCTAACTTTACAAGTAAAAATCTTATTACTATATGAGGAATATTAAAAATTAATAAAAATAGGATTGGTCCTAAGATATTTCCTTTTAATGATAAAGATGTCCCTATTCCAGTTGCAATTAATCTAAGTGTTCCCCAAAAGAATGAATCTCCTATCCCTGAAAGTGGTCCCATCAATGCTGTCTTAATATTATTTATTGAATTTTCATCAAACTCTTCTGATTCAGCATTTTCTTTTTCCATAGCTGATGAAATTCCAAGCATCAAAGTTACTATATGTGGTGTCATATTAAAAAATTCAAGATGTCTTTTTAAAGCTTTTTTTAATCCCTCTTTGTTGTCTTTATACAATTTTTCTAAAACTGGAATTATAGCATAAACATATCCTAAATTCATCTGTCTTTCGTAGTTCCACGAAAACTCCATTTGAAATGATCTCCAGAACACTCTTGTCAATTCTTTATCTATATTTTTATCAGAATTAGAAGTCTTCATCATCTTCCACCTCACTTTCTCCTACTTCCTTTGCTCCACGCAATTGAATTCCATCTTTTAAATTAACAATAATTACCGCTAATATTCCACCAAAAACTGCTATTCCTGTAAGTGGAACTCCTGTATACACAGCCACAGCAAATCCTAAGAAAAAATATGGAGCTACTGTTTTATTCAAAAGTAATCTTGCCAACATAGCAAATCCTAAAGCTGGTATTATTCCTGTTGCTACTGCTAATCCCTTTTGTACAAATTCTGGTATTGAATTTAAAATAGCTGAAATCACATTACTTCCTAACAAATAAGAGAAAAATACTACTAATGCTAACATTAATGAAAGTCCTACTCCTGACATAAGTTGCATTCTTTCTATTCCTCTACAATTTCCCTCTTCTGCATAAGCATCAGCTTTATGACTTAACATAGGAATTACCAATCCTAAATAAACATTTTTTAAGATTAAAGTAAATGTTGCTATTGGTAAAGCTAATAATAGCACTGTCTCTACTCCTGATTTTGATGCTATCGCAAACGCAACTCCTAAAATTCCACCTGTTACAACATCTGGTGGAATTGCTCCTCCTACCGAAAACGATCCTATAAAAGCAAGTTCCAAAGTTGCTCCCATTATTATCCCTGCTTTTATATCTCCCATAACTATCCCAGTAAATAATCCTGTAACAATTGGTCTTGAAATTAAACTTGTTCCCAATGCAAACTCACTTTGTGCTATAAAAGCAATCATTCCCAAAAGAAATGCCTGTAACATCTTTATTCCTCCTCCTCTTTGTTATAAATGAATTTTATTGTCTCCAGGTAATTGTCTTATTTCAACTTCTATTCCTTTTGTTTCTAACTCTTTTAACATTACTTCTTCCTCTGGTAAAAGATTTATAGTTTTTGAAATATTTTTACTTCCTTCTCTTGGTTTTATTCCACCTAAATTAATTTGTTTTATTTGTGTTACATTTGAAACTATTTTATAAGCATCTTCTACTGATTCAACTACTATAAATAACTTATATTTATCAGTTACTCCTGAATTTAATGCTTCTATTGCTGATTGAATATTTTTAATAACTAACTTTACTCCTTGTGGTTTTGCTAATTTCATTGTTGTTTTTCTTAGTTCATCTCCTGCTACTGCATCATTTGCTATTAGTATGCAATCAGCTCCTAATGTTTGAGTCCAAGAAAATGCCACTTGCCCGTGAAGTAATCTGTGATCTACTCTTAATAAAAGTATCATATGTTTTTTCCCTCCTAAAACGTTTTTACTTTATTTTAATTTAAAACTCTTCATCTTCCATTTGATTTTCTTTTTCTAATTCCAAATTTCCATATTTTACTGAATCTTGAGAATTTATTATAGAATTTTCTATTAACTCTTTTGCATTTTCATAACTATCTTGTTCCCCTAAAAGTTCTAAAATTAATGATAGATTTAATCCTGAAATAACATTCAAGTTTTTATTATTTGGTATTTTTTCCATAAAACCATTATTTACACTTCCACCAAATATATCTGTTACTACTATTATTTCTCTATCTTTATACTGATTTAATATTCTGTCTATTTCATTATTCAAATTAAAATTTTCAGTTGTATAACAAGATAATGATTCTAAATTTTCAAACTTCCCTAAAATAATTCCTACTGAACTTTCTATCCCTTTAGCAAAATTTCCGTGTGTTGCTATTATAAATTGAAACATTACGTTTACCTCCTGTATCTTTTCTCATAAATTAACACACAGTATAAACTATGTCAAATTTTTTAATTTTATCGTTGATTCGTAGTTAATATTTTTATATTTCTATGTTATAATTATCTTAAAATATATATTTTTTTATAGTTAACGATTTGTAAAATTGTTTTTTTTCGTTTAGTATAGTAGCTTTTTTTATAAAATAGGAGATGAAGATGAGAGAAAAAAATAAAATTTTTAATAATTTTTTTAATTTTTCAGCTTTTTTTAATACTGAAATATCTTTTACTAAAAAATTTTCAAAAAATGATACTCTTTTTAAACAATATTTAATAAAGCATATTATTGCTACTGATGAAAAAAAGATAGAATTAAAAACAAATGAAATAAAAAAAATAATTTCTCTTCCACACGGAGAGGATATAGATTCTTTTCTGACAAAATTTTGTTCTAAAAGAATAGTAATTTATTATGGAAAATCAAAGCTTAATCCATATAAATTATCTTTAAGTATAATTGCATCTTATTTACAATTTGAGAATAAATATAAAATTAAAATAAGTGATGATTTTTATAAAATATTTAACTCTGAAAAAAATGATTTTAAACTTTTTTATCTAAATATTTTATTAAGTTTTTCTAATTCAATTAGTAGAAATTTATTTACCCTCTTAAAAAGCATTTCAAACGAAGCTTTTATAGAAATATCTTTAGAAGATTTAAAAACTTATCTTAATCTTGAAGAAAGTTATGAACGTTTCTTTGATTTCGAGCATAAAATTCTTATTCCTTCATTAAAGGAAATTGAAGAGTTCTTACTTTATAAAGTTGAATATTCCAAAATAAAAGAATCTAATAGTAAAAATGGAAGAATTAAAGGAATACGTTTTGATATAATTCAAACTGCTGATAATACAAGAGAAAAAAATTTTAATACTCTTGCTGAGCTATTTATTCCTTTTGCTAAAAATAAAACTTTATTACAAGATTTTATAAAAAAACAATCATTCTTTTATAGTTTCAATTATTTAAAGAAAAATATTGAATATTCTTTACTACATAACTGCAATGACTTAGATAATTTTTTAATAAAAGCAGTTGAATATGATTATGTTAATACTAGATTTAAAAATAAAGTTAAAGAATTCTCTAAAAAATATACTCTTATCTCAAATATAAGCCAAAGTTTTTCAACATTAGATGATTTTAGAGATAAAATTTTTGAAGAAATTGATAAAAAAAATTTAAGTGAACTTTCTATTTTAGTTAAATTTATGAAAAGTTCATTTCAATTATTCAAAAATAATTTTTTAAATAGAGATTCTTTAAATAGAAATGAAATTTATAAAACTTTTTATACCAACTTTCAAGAATACAATGAATTTATCTTTGAAAACAAACGACTAT
>JAUNAY010000074.1 GCA_030527385.1 Fusobacterium sp.
TGTTTTAGATGAGTTTATATAAGGGAGCATAAAGATGAGTGATATAGCAAAAAATATATATGAAATAGAAGAAGATATAAAAAAACACTCGTCAAATCCAGAAAAAGTAAAGTTTATAGGTGTTACTAAATATGTTGGAATAGATGAGATGCTAGAAGTTGCTAGATGTGGTGTAAAAGTTTTTGGTGAAAATAAAGCTCAAGTAATTAAAGAAAAACAGGAAAAATTCAAAGAGTTGGGAATAAATGATATAGAGTGGCACTTTATAGGAAATCTTCAAAAAAATAAAGTTAAATATATAGCTGAATATGTTAATTTGATTCATTCAGTAAATAAATTATCTTTAGCACAAGAGATAGATAAAAGAGCAGAACAAAATAATAGAAAAATAGATGTTCTTTTAGAGATAAATATAGCTGGAGAAGAGAGTAAAGAGGGATATAATTTAGAAGAATTATATCAAGAGTTGCCAGAAATAATGAAATTAAAAAATATAAATATAAAGGGTTTAATGACTATGGCACCTTTTTCAGATGATGAAACTCTTGTAAGAGGAGTATTTAAAAAATTAAGGGAAATAAAAGAGGAATTAAACGAGAAATATTTTAATGGACGTTTGACAGAACTTTCGATGGGTATGACAAATGATTATAAAATAGCTTTAGAAGAGGGAGCTACACTAGTAAGAATAGGAAGAAAAATATTTCAATAGGAGGCAAAAATGAAAAAGAAAAATAGTGGAATGAAAATGTTTCAAGAGATAAAAGAACTTTTAGGAATTGATAATCCAGAAGCTGGAGGAATAGATGAACTTGATGAGTTAGATGGATTAGAAGATACAGGAATAATAGAAGTAAATGCAGGAAAAGAAAATGATATTCCAGTACAGAAAGAAACAGTAGCACCATCAAGAAATAATAATGTTTCAAGCTTAGAGTCTGAAATAAATCTTGGTGGAACTTGTCAAACAATATTTGTAGATCCAAAGACTTTCGCTGATTGTAAAAAAATTGCAACATATATTAAAAATGATAAAATGGTAACTTTAAATCTTGAATACTTAGATACTGCTACTGCACAAAGACTTATGGACTTTTTGGCTGGAGCAATGAGCATAAAGGGAGCTACCTTTACAGAAATAACTAAGAAAGTATATACAGCTGTACCTAAGAGTATGAAAGTATACTATGAAGGAAAAAAGGATAATAGAGGAAGAACAATTTTAGATCTTGGAAGAGAGGAAAGATAGTGGATAAAAAAATAAAAGCATTAGCACTTTTTTCTGGTGGATTAGATAGTGCTTTAGCTGTTAAAGTTGTAAAAGATCAAGGAATTGAAGTTATAGGTTTAAACTTTGTTTCACATTTCTTTGGTGGAAAAAATGAAAAAGCTGAAAGTATGGCAGAACAATTAGGAATTAAGTTGGAGTATATAGACTTTAAAAAGAGACATACTGATATGATGCAAAATCCTGTATATGGAAGAGGAAAAAATATGAATCCGTGTATAGATTGTCATTCATTGATGTTTAAAATTGCAGGAGAACTTTTAGAAAAATATGATGCTCAGTTTGTAATATCTGGAGAAGTTTTAGGACAAAGACCGATGTCACAAAACTCAGCAGCATTGGAAAAAGTAAAAGCTTTGTCTGGAATGGACGACTTAATATTAAGACCATTATCAGCAAAATTATTACCTCCTAGTAAGGCAGAAATTGAAGGTTGGATAGATAGAGAAAAATTATTAGATATTCAAGGAAGAAGTAGAGCTAAGCAAATGGAGCTTACAGAAAAATATGGACTTGTAGAATATCCAACTCCAGGTGGAGGTTGCCTATTGACAGATCCAGCATATTCTGATAGACTAGAGATAATAGAAAAAGATGGATTGATGAATGAGGAACATTCGTATTTATTTCATCTTATAAAGAAAACAAGGTTTTACAGATTAGGAGAGAAAAAATATCTGTTTATAGGAAGAGATGAAGAAGGTAATAGTAGGATAGAAGAATATAGAGAAAAAGGAACTCTTCACGTAGCAGGATATAAAGTAGGTGGACCTCGTATTTTAGGATATGGAAACTTTACAGATGAAGATAAAAAATTTGTGGCTGAATTGTTTTCAAGATATTCTAAAGTAAAAGGTAAAAGTGAGATAGAAGTTAGAGTAAATAATCAAATAGTAAAAGTAGAACCAGTAGATATCGAAGAGATAGAAAAGAAGATAAAAGAGTATCAAATTGTAGCACAGTAGGATAGTAGGGTAATAAGAATAAAATAGAACTGTTAAGAGTCTAAGTTTAATTACTTGTCTATTCATTATTGTAATATAGAAAAAAGTAATTAAATAAGGGCTCTTTTTTAATTACAAAAAATCAGGAGGCAGAAAGATGAATCATTTCGAAAACTTAGTTAATCAAATCAACAATGTAATGTGGAACAAAAACCTATTAGTAGTACTATTGGTTATAAGTGGGATATATTTTACATTGAGAACAAGAGGAGTACAGTTTAGACTTTTTGGACATATGGTAAAGTTAATAACTGAAAAAACAAAAGCAAATCAAGGGGGAGTAAGTTCGTTTCAAGCATTTTGTATTTCAACAGCATCAAGAGTTGGAGTAGGAAATCTAGCAGGAGTTGTAGCAGCAGTATCAGTAGGTGGACCAGGATCAGTATTTTGGATGTGGGTAGTGGCACTTTTAAGTTCTGGAACAGCTTTTGTAGAAGCAACAATAGCAATTTTATATAGAGAAAAAGATCCACACGGTGGATACAAAGGTGGAGCACCTTACTTTATTGAAAAGGGATTAAAAATGAAATGGTTAGGAGTATTGTTTGTAATATTTGCTTTAGTATGTTGGGCAGGAGTGTTCCAAATAATTTCTAACTCAGTAACAGAGTCATTTTCAACAGCTTTTAATATTGAACCAAGAAAAACATCTATTGTTTTAGTAATATTAGCAACACTTGTTTTATTTGGAAAAAGAGATAAAATAGTAAAAGTTTTAGATAAAATGGTTCCTTTGATGTCTATAATCTATTTAGGTGTAGTAATCTTTATTATAGTAAAAAATATTGCATACTTACCAGATATGTTTACAAATATATTTAATCACGCTTTTGGAGTTAAACAATTTTTAGGTGGAACTTTTGGAAGTGTAATTATGGAAGGAGTAAAAAGAGGACTTTTCTCAAATGAAGCAGGATCTGGATCAGCTCCGTGTGCAGCAGCAGCAGCAGAGATAGAACACCCAGTAAAACAAGGACTTGTTCAAGCCTTAGGGGTATTTGTAGATACTATCTTAATATGTAGTGCAACAGCTTTTGTAATATTATTATCACACGGAAAAATTCAAGAGGGATTACAAGGAATGACATTGTTACAAGAGGCGTTTAGATATCACGTTGGAGATTGGGGAGTTATTTTTACAGCTGTAATTTTATTCCTATTCTCATTTAGTACAATGCTTGGAATAAGTTTCTATGCAAAACCAAACTTAGCTTTTTTATGTGATAAACTTTGGTTACAAGAAGCATTTAAAGTATTTACTTTGGTTATGTTATATATTGGAGGAGTAAGACAAAATTTTTTAGTATGGAACCTTGCTGATTTAGGGCTTGGACTTATGACAATTGTAAACCTAATAGGAGTATACCCATTAACTTCAAGAGCAGTAGAGGCTTTAAAAGAGTATGAAGAAAAATTTATCTGTAAAACATCAAAGAATATAAACAAAATTATGGAAAAAAATCAAATTTGATGTATAATATTTATTATATAAATAAATTTGAGGTGAAGCAATGAAAGAAAATATATATGAGAGAATAAAAGGTTCTAAAAGAATAGTTATTAAAGTTGGAACTTCAACTCTTACATATGAAAATGGAAATTTGAATTTAGGGCTTTTAAATAAATTAGCTTGGTGTTTGAGTGATTTAAGAAATCAAGGTAGAGATGTGATTCTTGTAACTTCTGGAGCTATTGGAGTAGGATCAAAAAAATTAAATTTTACAACAAGACCGAAAGAAACAAGAGAAAAACAAGCGGCAGCAGCAGTTGGACAAGCAGAACTTATGCATATTTATCAAAACTTTTTTGGAGAGTATAGTCAAAGAGTTGCTCAAATACTTTTAACAAAAGATGATTTTAAAGAGGGAGAAAGAAAAAATAATACAACTAATACTTTAGAAACTCTTTTAAGTTTTGGAGTTATTCCTATTATAAATGCCAATGATACAATATCTACTTTTGAGATTGAATTTAGTGATAATGATAGACTTTCAGCAAGTGTTGCATCTTTAATAGGTGCAGATCTTCTAATAATTTTAACTGATATTGATGCACTATATGATTCTAATCCGAAAACTCACCCAGAAGCTAAAAGAATATCATACGTTGAAAAAGTTACAGATGATATTATGGAAATGGGAGGAGAAAAGGGAAGTGAGTTTAGTGTGGGAGGAATGGAAACAAAACTTCTTGCAGCTAGAGAGTGCTATGATGGTAAAGTTATTATGGGAATTTTAGATGGTTCAGATCCATTACTAATAGAAAAATTAATTTCTGGTGAAGATATTGGAACTGTTTTTGATTGTATGGAGGATTAATTATGGAGATAAAAGTAATAGGAGAATCTGCTAAAAAAGCGTCTATAAAGATAGCTCAACTTTCAACAGAAGAAAAAAATAAAGTTCTTTTAAAATCAGCTGATGCTCTTTTAGAAAATAGAGATAGTATTTTAAATATCAATAAAAAAGATGTAGAAAATGCAGTGATAAATGGAGTTAAACAAGCTTTTATTGATAGACTTACACTTACAGAAAAAAGATTGGAAGATATGGCTAACGGATTAAGAGAAATTGCTTCTCTTAATGATCCAGTTGGTGAGTATGTGTATGGAAAGACTCTTCCAAATGGTTTAATAATTCAGCAAAAAAGAGTTCCTTTAGGAGTTGTAGCTATAATATTTGAATCTCGTCCTAATGTAACAGCTGACGCTTTTGGACTTTGTTTAAAAAGTGGAAATGTAGTTATCCTTAGAGGTGGAAAAGAGGCAATACAAACTAATATAGCCATAGTTGATATATTTAGAAAAGTTTTAAAAGAGTGTAATCTTCCAGAAGATGCAGTACAAGTGGTAAAAGATACTAGTCACGAAAAAGCTGGAGAGTTGATGAAAGCAAATCAATATGTAGATGTACTTATTCCAAGAGGAAGTGCAAGACTTATCAATACAGTTATAAATAATAGCACAATTCCTTGTATTCAAACTGGGATAGGAAATTGTCATATTTATGTAGATAAAAGTGGAGATTTAAAGAAAGCATTAAATATAATAATAAATGCTAAAACCCAAAGACCAGGAGTATGTAATGCAGTTGAAACACTTCTTATCAATAAAGATATAGCTGAAGAGTTTTTACCTACTTTAGGAAAGGAGCTTTTAGCAAGAAATGTAGAAATAAGAGGAGATGAAATAGTTAATAGATTGATTCCTCAATCTAAAATAGCCACTGAAGAGGATTGGGCAACTGAATATGAAGACTATATTGTGGCTATAAAAACTGTTAATAATCTTGATGAAGTTATTGAACATATAGGAAAATATGGAACTAAACATTCAGAATGTATTGTAACAGAAGATTATTCTAATGCTCAAAGATTTTTAAATGAGATTGATGCAGCTGCTGTTTATGTAAATGCTTCAACAAGATTTACAGATGGTGGGCAATTTGGTTTTGGGGCAGAGATAGGAATAAGTACACAAAAACTTCACGCTAGAGGACCTATGGGACTTAAAGAGTTAACAACTACTAAGTATGTAATTTTTGGTAATGGACAAGTTAGAAAATAAAATATGATATAAAGAGAGTATTAGATAGCAAATATATATCAATACTCTTTTTTATGTTATAATATAAATATGGGGGTGAGATGATGAAAGGTATAATTTTAGCTGGAGGAAGAGGAACTAGATTATATCCAGTGACAAAAGCTATTTCAAAACAGATAATTCCTATTTATGATAAGCCGATGATATATTATCCACTTTCAGTTTTGATGTTAGCAGAGATTAGAGATATTTTAATAATTTCTACTCAACACGATA